>NZ_LWEY01000668.1:0-762 GCF_001634935.1 Oleiphilus sp. HI0043
TGTAAATGTAGTATTATTCTAACTAAACATACTTGGTTTAAAACGGAGCATTACATGCAAGATAATAGACATCCACAAGCTCAGGCGGCTCACACTCAAGGTGATAACCTCGCCAATATTATGGGTGCTAATTCGCAAGCGGCTTTAGGTGCTGATGTTTCATCGGTACTTAAGAACACATACATGCTATTAGGTTTAACGCTGGCCTTTTCAGCTGCCGTTGCCTATATCGCAATGGTTATTAACGCGCCACACCCTGGCATGATCATAACGCTGGTTGGTTTTTACGGTTTACTGTTCGGTATTCACAAAACGGCTAACAGCGGCATGGGTCTTGTACTTACCTTCGCACTGACAGGCTTTATGGGTTATACAATTGGCCCCATCCTTAGCATGTTCATTGGCGCAGGCGCTGGCCACTTAGTTGCTAACGCACTTGGCTTAACCGCATTCGTATTCTTTGGTCTTTCGGCTTATGCCTTGATCACACGTAAAGACTTTAGCTTCTTGGCAGGTACGATTACTGCTGGTTTCTTTGTTCTTTTAGGTGCAATGGTTATTGGTATCTTTACCGATATCGCGGGTTTACAGCTAATGATCTCTGCGGGGTTTGTACTTTTCTCGTCTATGATCATTCTGTATCAAACCAGTGAGATCATTCACGGCGGCGAAACAAACTACGTTCTAGCTACCGTGACACTATTTGTGTCGATCTATAACTTGTTCCTAAGCTTGCTTCAGCTACTCATGGCATTTAGCGGG
>NZ_LWEY01000669.1:0-1150 GCF_001634935.1 Oleiphilus sp. HI0043
TACAAATGGGCTCACTTGGATATCGCAGGTACAGCTTGGGTATCAGGAGGAAAAGACAAAGGTGCAACAGGTCGTCCGGTTCCTTTGCTACTGAACTATCTGTTAAGCAAAGCGTCTTAAATATCTAGCAAGACTATTGAGTTAATTACGACAGCGACAACAAAAGCATGCCCAGAATAGACCTATACCTCTTAAATGAAGCCAACTTTTCTGAGCAAATTGCTTTTTGTTGCCGTTTAACGGAGAAAGCCCTGCAACAACACAGTCGAATTCATATTCAGACTGTGGACGCTATTCAAAACGAAGCACTAAACAGCGCTTTATGGACTTTCAAACTCGAAAGCTTTATTCCTCATAGTCTCGGTCAAAATGAGTCAGAAAGCAAAACCGCGCCAGTCATCATCGATGACAAACCATTAAAGTCATCACTTCAAAAAGACGATTCTTTGCTCATCCTCCTACGAAAGCAGTTACCCGAGCGCTTGGAAGATTTCAGCCGTTTGTGCTTAATCATTCCGAATATTGAAATCGAAATTCAGGACGCACGTACCTTATACAAGCAACTAAAGAGCCTTGGCCATGAGGTTCATATCCACGATCTACGGAAAGCTTAGGGAAGTCTTTGCTTTTTTAAGCAACTATATTAAGCAAGTCCCTAGCTTCAGCTCGCTCACGCCATGTATAATGTCGGCCATTTTTTATCGTATGCCAAGCGAAAGTCAGGCACTCGACCTCTAGCCATTTTTAACGAGTAAGCATCAACGATTATGGATAAGACCTACCAACCTAGCGAAATAGAACAGTCTTGGTATAAAACCTGGGAAGAAAGCGGCTACTTCAAGCCTTCAAATGAAGCCCTACACCATTATGATTCCGCCACCGAATGTCACCGGTAGCTTGCATATGGGACATGCCTTCCAGGACTCTATTATGGATGCCCTAACCCGCTATCACCGCATGAAAGGTCATAACACTTTATGGCAGGTCGGTACCGACCACGCGGGTATTGCAACTCAAATGGTTGTTGAGCGCAAGCTTGCTGCTGAAGAAGGCAAAACTCGCCATGACCTCGGACGTGAAGCCTTTCTCGATAAAATCTGGGATTGGAAAGAAGAGTCCGGTGGCACAATTACCCGTCAGCTTCGTCGTT
>NZ_LWEY01000670.1:0-897 GCF_001634935.1 Oleiphilus sp. HI0043
TCCTTGTTATTGTTCTGACTCTATATGGCATACATGCGTCTACTAATTAAGACTGCATTATGTCCTTTTCGATCTCAATAGCGCTTTTAAATATTGTGAAATACCACTATTCAAAGTGTGAAATAGGCCATGTTTTATGACTTTTGCTGTAATTGTCGGTAATTTATCTATTAACGTTTGAACTCAGGCTGAAACAGGCTTAAGAGATCGAGTGTACCTTGATTTTTGTATCTCCCCATCCTTTAGGAGGGTGTTAAAGTTTTAACACTATCCTTACCCTGCCGGTTACTTGACAAAAGTTGTCCTCTTTTCCTCAAGCAGGGGTCGAGCGTATCCCCCAATATGCACCTGCTTAGGGAAAGGGTTTTTTGTCAAAGAAAACAAAAATAATGGACGGAGAGACGACACATGATTATTAACTCGGTATGGGTAACCTGGCCGGCCCTGGTCAAATACGGCACACTCGGTGTAGCAGGCGCTGCACTAATAATTGGCTTGGAACGAGGTGAGCTGCTCGAGAACAATATGATCTCGACAGAAGACTTTGAACTAGCAAACGAAGGTATTGTCTGTGATGAGCGAAGCCACACCGCTCGAACAGAAGATGGTACCTGTAATATTCTGGAGAACCCGTCAGAAGGTTCTGTCCATATGCGCTTTGGACGAAACGTCGAGCTTCAAGCCGCCTTTGGTGAAACGGAAGACGGTACCTTGTTGAGCCCTAACCCGCGTGAAGTCAGTAACTCGCTGATGAAGCGTGAGCAATTTAAGCCCGCCACCAGCGTTAACTTTATTGCGGCGTCATGGATTCAATTCATGGTTCACGATTGGGTGAGCCACGGCCCTAATGCGACCGATAACGATATCGAAGTGCCTCTACCATCAGGTGACCCTTTA
>NZ_LWEY01000671.1:0-785 GCF_001634935.1 Oleiphilus sp. HI0043
CCTGTCTCCTCGCACAAGAACACTAGTAGAAGGTTCGTGTTGAAGAATAGAGCTTACATTTTTTAGTACGACCTGAAGCTCTAAAGGTTTCTTGCTTGATGATGTCATTTCCATATAGTAAGCACCGTTTGAGTCGACCGTCACGACAATCGGCTCGAGGCTTTTAGCACTTTCTACCGGGTCGCTATCAAGTAAGGGTAAATCAATCTTGATCCCCTGAGTCAGCATTGGTGCTGTCACCATAAAGATAATAAGCAGCACTAGCATCACATCGATATAGGGAACAACATTTATATCGGACATGGGTTTACGCTTAGATCTAGGCACCGTTATCAGCCTCTATTAGAAGTATTATCAGCAACACCGTCTTTTGCACTTCCTGCACTTGAATGAATATTTCGATGAAGAATACTCGAGAACTCATCAGCGAAAGTTTCATAGCTTGTATAAAGCGCATCAGCCCTTGCCGAAAACCTGTTATAAGCAACAACAGCAGGAATTGCTGCGAATAGCCCCATTGCAGTAGCAATTAGTGCTTCAGCAATACCTGGCGCTACCGTCGCCAAGGTCGCTTGCTGCTGCTGAGCAAGCCCGAGAAAAGAGTTCATAATCCCCCAAACTGTGCCGAACAGACCAACATAAGGGCTTGTAGAGCCAACTGTTGCCAAAAATGGCAGATTGGAGTCAAGTCGTTCACCCTCTCGCGAAAGCGCTACACGCATTGATCGCTGCGTCCCCTCCATCACGGCATCGGCGTCTACGCCGGCTTGTTGTTTTAAACGGTT
>NZ_LWEY01000672.1:0-759 GCF_001634935.1 Oleiphilus sp. HI0043
GAACTTTGAGCATTGTTGTTGTATTAGTTGTTTTAATTCTAATCGGGTTATTAGTTAGTCGTATCTTTACGAATCATAGAAACAAAGCTAATACCATTTGCTCTAATTGTGGTCATAACTTTGAGAGTACAACTGGAAAGTTAATTAAAGTATTAAGAGGCCCATCTCCTCTTTAAAATTAAACGAATGAATAAGGAAGTTCAATGAAAGCAAAAGTAGCAGTATTTGGATCATTAAGGTTTCCTCCAGATAATACCGAAAAAGTATTACCACACTTAAATGCTTTAGTTCGTAGCACTCACGAAAATGATGGATGCATTGCGTACGATGTTGCGGAAGATCCATTCGATAAGGGCTTAATTCGTTTTTCAGAGTTGTGGCCGAATCGTGAGAGCTTAAATGATCACCTAAGTGCGCCGCACATTAAACCATGGCGAGAGCAGGCTAAAAAATATGGGTTATCTGAGCGCGTATTTAATTCGTGTGATTTGTTATCAGACTCTGTTGCGGTATAGCCTCTAGTCACATAACCAATTATGCCAGCACCACCCATATAGTGCCTCGAACTGGGCTCTGTGTCGTTACATTTTCTGCTGATCACCTCTTGCCTGCTTTTTAAGCGTTATCGATTTAAGGCTCGTCTAATAAAATCGTCATGATCGTACTTATGTTGTTAGTTAAACCGCCCTCGAATATAGGGTTATGACGTTGATTAGATTCATTTACACCTGTATAGCGAGCTCGCACCGTCTTTTGGTG
>NZ_LWEY01000673.1:0-705 GCF_001634935.1 Oleiphilus sp. HI0043
ATTAGTTTTATGGATGATATACCACTACCTCTCCCTAAAAAGCCCGTGCGCTTTATTGATCAGTTTCGAGCATTTATTCGTAGTAAACAAATGGCCTATAAGACCGAGAAAACCTATTGCCATTGGGTAATACGTTTTATTCGTTTTCACAACAAAAGGCACCCCAAGGAAATGGGGGCTGTCGAGGTCGATCAGTTTCTGAGTTCTTTAGCGCTCGATCAGAGCGCCGGGGTCAATACGCAGAAGACTGCGCTCAATGCCTTGGTTTTTATGTACCATAAGTTTTTGAAGATTGAGCTAGGTGATCTTGATTTCAAGCTGAGCAACCGGCCGCAAACAATTCCTACGGTATTTAGTCATGCCGAGGCGCTGGCGGTAATAGGTAAGTTAGATGGCGTTTACCTTATGCTAACAAAGCTGATGTATGGGGCTGGCCTTAGGGTCATGGAGGCGGTTCGTTTGCGGGTTCAAGACATCGACTTTGCAAATAACTGCCTAATAGTGCGTGAGTCTAAGGGGCTAAAGTGGCGGCGCACGCTGCTTCCCAAGTCCTTGATTGAGCCCTTAAAAGTTCAAATAGACTATGCACTCGCGCTGCACGCGAAAGATCTTGAAGAGGGCTATGGGGCGGTCTATCTTCCGGGTGCCTTGGCACGTAAGTATCCGAATGCTGCAACAGCCCCTGCATGGCAATACGTGTTTCCG
>NZ_LWEY01000674.1:0-1149 GCF_001634935.1 Oleiphilus sp. HI0043
ATCGATATCGCTGGTGTTCAGATCAACGATCTGAAAATCCACAACCATCGTGGTGACACTTCTGGTCTAGACGGATTGAATGCATTCGGTTTCGCTCACTCAATGCGTGACATCTACGCTGTTAAAGACGCAGTTCTTGATCTAGGTTCTGTTGCTTTGAACCCAGCTCAAGATATCCAGGGTGGCAACACAAGAGAAGGTTATGTTGACGGTATCGCAATCAACACTACTTCTAAGTTTGACCTAGATATCGGTTCATTGTCTTTCGGTGACACTGGTACTTCTATCGGTGAAATCTACTTGACTGATGTGACTAACACTACTAACTGGACTATCTCTGCTCACTAAGATCTTGATCTTAGCTGAAGCTGGATACGAAAGTGTTTAGTTAAGTTAGAAGCAAAACGAGAAACCGCCTCACAATGTGAGGTGGTTTTTTTAGTTTCTGTTGTCTGTAAATTCTGTTGGCAGGGAAATATGGGGTAGGCTTTTGTGGCTAAAAGTGTTTGTTATGAAATTCCGTTCACTGCCTCGTTCACATTATAAAAAATGCCTAACAAAAGTCACAAATTCTACTGATTCACTGTAGACATTCTTCTCTCGCCCAGATAATTTATATCCACAATAGTTTTACCTCACCGTTATAATAATGATTGGAGTCTCTATATGAAGATGTTGAAATTTGGTTTGATACTGCTTGGTTTACTGTTCTCAGTGTCGAGCACCTTAGTATCAGCTGAAGAAGGCAAAAGAAAAATAAAAGCAGAAGATCTTGTCGAGGCGCCAATTGCGGACAGCGCTGTAGACCTTAACCAAGTGAGGCGGGGTAAGGTTACTGAGGAGCAAGCGATCGCGCAGCTTAAATATATGATGGTGCAGGGTTGGATGCGCATGGAAAAGAACTTGCTTGAACGTGGTGAGTTTTTACCTTTTGGGATGGTACTTTCCCCGCAGGGTGAATTTAACGTGTTAGCTATTGAGCACCAAAATCTTGTTAAAAAGGATTTTCAACTAGCCTCAATCATTGAATATTTAAAGCGTATTGCTAAAACTCGTGCAAAGTGGGGTGTCGGCTTAATGTATATTGAAACAAGAAAGAATGCTGATGGCTCATCCATGGACTACATTCGTGTAGTGGCAGAGCATATA
>NZ_LWEY01000675.1:0-819 GCF_001634935.1 Oleiphilus sp. HI0043
GAACAATAGATAGCATCTTAGCACTGGTACCCAACTCAAGAATCGGGAACAAATCCGTTAGATAATCTCGTAGTACATTACCGGTAACAGAGATCGTGTCACGGCCACGAATCAAGCGCTCCATTGTGAAGCGAATTGCCTGATCCGGCGACATGATACGAATGTCCAAACCATCCGTGTCATGATCCTGTAAGTAGGTGTTCACCTTCTTAATCATTTGCGCATCATGGGCACGCTCAGGATCTAACCAGAATATAGTCGGCATACCCGTTGCTCGAGCACGAGAAACGGCGAGTTTCACCCAGTCCTGAATTGGCGCATCTTTAGTCTGACACATACGCCAGATGTCACCCTTCTCGACATCATGCGAAAGCAAGACCTTACCATCTTCATCAACTACACGAACAGTACCGTCAGCCTCTAACTCGAAAGTCTTGTCGTGAGAACCATATTCTTCAGCTTTTTGAGCCATCAAGCCAACATTTGGAACGGTACCCATTGTCGTTGGGTCAAAGGCATCATGATGCTTACAGAAGTTAATAACTTCCTGATAGATGGTCGCATATGTGCGCTCTGGAATAACCGCTTTAGTGTCTTTCAGTTTACCGTCAGTACCCCACATTTTACCACCAACACGAATCATCGCAGGCATTGACGCATCAACGATGACATCACTTGGTACATGGAGGTTTGAAATACCTTTGTCAGAATCTACCATCGCCATTTCAGGGCGTTCTTCGTAACAGGCACGAATATCTTCTTCAATTATAGAACGCTGAGAGTAAGGAAGATCAGATATATTCTGGTGAACATTACTCA
>NZ_LWEY01000676.1:0-1300 GCF_001634935.1 Oleiphilus sp. HI0043
TGGTAATGAGCCGACCAGCCAGTAGCTTTAACCTTCTCTTCGACTTTTTCTTCAGACATCACATACTGCTCTTTCGTCTTGCGGCTAAAACGGACAATCGACGGATTGCCCTTATTATCTTTCACCGGCGCTGAGAAAAGAAATTCATACTTAGTATCAATTTCATCTTTATGAGGCAGCAGTTCACTCACTAAGGGAGCACGAGTTTCACGATTCTTCGGGAACTTACTTGCCGCGAGGAATAATCCCGCAGCCCCATCTCGTAAGATGTAAGTATCTTCAACCTTCTCACAAGTTAATTCAGGCATCGGCACTGGGTCCATCTTCGGTGGCGCGGCTTCACCATTTCGCAATAACTTACGAGTATTTTTACACTCTTCATTGGTACAACCAAAGTACTTACNAAAGCGGCCGGTGCGAAGCTGCATTTCTGATGAACACTTATCACACTCTAATACAGGGCCATCATAGCCCTTGATCTTAAACTCACCCTCTTCAACTTCATACCCAGAACAGTCCGGGTTGTTACCACAAACGTGTAGCTTACGTTGCTCATCGATCAGATAACTGTCCATGGCGGTTGAACAAATTGAACAACGGCGCTTCTTACGCAAAAGTTTTGACTCGCCTTCCTCATCATCTGCACTGGCGATTTCATCACCCGGTACAAGATTGATCGTCGATTTACAACGCTCTTTTGGCGGCAAGGAGTAACCTGAACAGCCCAAAAACACGCCCGTACTACCCGTACGAACCTGCATATGACGACCACAACTAGGGCAAGGAATATCTGTCTCGGTTGGATCATTTTCACGCATACCACCATCAAGCGACTGTGCTTGGTCTAGTTGAGTTGTGAAATGGTCGTAGAAATCATTAAGAACCGCTTTCCAGTCCTTTTCATCTTGAGCAACATCATCCAGTTGTTCTTCCATCTGAGCGGTAAAACTGTAGTCCATCAGCTCAGAGAAAGATTCAACCAAACGATCGGTAACAATATCCCCCATCTTCTCGGCGTAGAAACGCTTGTTTTCAAGCTTCACATAGCCACGATCCTGGATCGTTGAAATAATCGCTGCGTAAGTTGAAGGGCGACCGATCCCTCTTTTTTCCAATTCCTTAACCAAAGCGGCTTCTGAATAGCGCGCAGTCGGTTTGGTAAAATGCTGCTTGGGATCCAGTTTATCTAAAGATAGTTCATCGCCAACCTGAAGATCAGGAAGGATGACATCATCGTCTTTCTTGCTATTCGACGGCAACACTTTCAAGAAACCGTCGAACTTCATAACACGACCACGCG
>NZ_LWEY01000677.1:0-877 GCF_001634935.1 Oleiphilus sp. HI0043
ATTGATCACTAGGCGCCGAAGTCGTACTTTCAGGTAAGGGGCTGCCCTCTTGTAGAGGCTTATCTTCCACCAGTAAATACCCTAAAACATACACGCTCAAACCAGCAACTAAAGCCAATGCAAACATTACACTGATCAGTTTCTTTCGGAACTTGGCTTTCTCGGCTTTTTTAGCGCTTAAGGCTACATTCTCGATTTCATTCTTGCGAGTACGTAACTGAACCTCAAGCAGCTCAACCATTCGCTCTTCATGCAAGTTAACCAAACGACAATAAGAGCGAAAATAACCTTTTAAGAAAACATCGCTACTGAAGTCGTCATAATCTTCATTCTCCATTGACTGCACAACACTTGCCCTTAGGTGAAGATCATGTGCAACATGGTCGATAGAAAATTTTAACTCTTCTCGTGCAGTCCGGAGAATTAAGCCTGGGCTTGACGAAATATCAGCTGTTTCCTTACTCATCGACTAGCACCATTTAGCGTTATTTTTTTTCCAAGTAAACTCTTGGCAAGCTGGTTTTCTTCAGTATCGGGATACATTTGCTCGAGTAAGCCTGCCAAAGTAATCACTTGCTGAGAACTATCATAATAATTGGCAATCCTGATTCCCAGCCATAAACTCTGAGCTGAGTGTTGCATACCGCGCTCACGAATCAACCGTACGAGGCGATTATAATAATGCTGAGCTCTTTCAAAATCGTTGGACTGGATCAGCAGCTCCGTTACACCAGATAGCGCACGACCATTACTACGATCCAAGCGCAAAGTACTGGTATAAGCTTCAATTGCTTCAGCACTATTACCTAGTTTAAGTTGGCATAAAGCGATATTAGAGAATATTTGTGAACGGCCTTCATAACGCGTATCTTCAGAT
>NZ_LWEY01000678.1:0-1022 GCF_001634935.1 Oleiphilus sp. HI0043
GGTTATAGCTATGAAAGCACAGGCTAGAAATCCGTTAACGTTCAGCAAAGTCAAGGAAAAGCCCGCCGCCATTGCGTCGATACTGGTGGCAATACCTAGAATGAACATAGCACGATGACTTATATGAGAAGGGACATTCTCTTCACCAGTAATAAGCGCTTCATAGATCATCTTAATACCAATAATCAAAAGCAATATAAACGATACCCAGGGAGCATAGGTTTCAGCAAAAACGAGAACACCTTTACCTCCTATAAAACCAATAAGGGGCATAAGGCCCTGAAAAAGGCCGAAGTAAATAGCGCACATTGTGGCAAGCTTTAGTGTGCCGACCGTTTTTTTTGAACCTAAACCAATAGACACAGCAAACGCATCCATACTTAACGCGATTGCCAGAAGTAACAATGCCAACAAAACGAACCCTTAGTTCAACTATATTTGGGTTGAGAAGTATACAAAACCTAGATGTTAGTGTGTTAAATGGATTTCTCAACGGGATTTATATTTCTTGTTTCTATGGTCGAAACTTTACCGGGCTGTGCATTCCCGCTTGGTAATGACCCGGAATATTGCAGGCAGCCTCTACTTCCCAAGCTTCTTCGAATGTCCAGATGAGCGTTTCGGTTTTTCCAGGTGCGACAGTAATGGCATTACCACCCGGACCGTGATGCATATTCGGGTTATTCATCATCATTTTCCCGTGCTCCATATGCTCATCCTTAGTACCAATGGCGAACTCATGCGGCACTGCGCCTTTGTTGGAGATCACAAACTTAATGGTTTCACCATTTTTAATATTGAACGGTTTATGGACAAAGCGCATCGCATCGTTCGCTTCAACATTTATCACTCGGTCTACATCATTTTCTTGTCCAGGATTACCCGCCAATGACCCGCCATGGTGTCCACCATGAGCGCCATGTTCCTCTCCATGATGTCCGCCATGCATACCTTCCTTCATTTCACCGCCCATGTGACCGTGGCCTCCTGTATCGCCCATATGCTTTTCTTGCATCATTTTG
>NZ_LWEY01000679.1:0-812 GCF_001634935.1 Oleiphilus sp. HI0043
GAATCTTAACACACTTACTATATTAGACCATTAAACTTTATTGCCTAGGTCTATGAAGATATCGGAACTATTTATGTTCGCAGACAAGAAATTTACTTTTGGTATAGCAAATTTTGAAATGGAGTTGTCGTGAACCTTTTATTCGGCAGGGAGGGGGAATGGGGGCATATCGCGAATGGAGTTTTAAGAACCTGAAGATAGAGCAGGCTAAATGAAGTTAGAACAACTTTAGCCTGCTAGAGAAGCATAATACTACTTCACTGCACACATATCTTTTTTGGCCAGGCTAAGTGCTTTTAGTACATCAGCACGTCTAATAATGCCGATCACTTTATCATTTTCTATTACTGGGTAGATCTTGGGCCCTTTCCTTAGCATGCTTTCTGCTAGCTTAAGAATATCTTCATCAGGGGATACGGATAGAGGATTCTCTCGCATAATGTCAGCTGCTACTTCGTGGCTATCACAATAGTAGGTATTGTTGAGCATCTGCTTGATGCAGTTTTGCTCAGTGATAAAACCTACCAGTTTGCCGTCAGTATCTAACACTGGCGCTCCTACGATATGGCTTTTGGTAAGTGTTTTAACGACTTCTTCAACGCTAGTATCAAGTTTAAATGAGTATGTCGCTGGGTGCATGTAATCGCGAACGTAAACCTTGGGAGATTCCATCTTGCCTCCAATAAAATTTGTAATGTATAAATGAGTTTGTTGAAGTGAGCATACTACGAGGTTTCTACTAGTGTGATGACCGGTGTCAATTTGAGTGCATTCCTATAAGGAACTAGTAATCACTTTAAAATAAATACACT
>NZ_LWEY01000680.1:0-680 GCF_001634935.1 Oleiphilus sp. HI0043
GCATATCGAGCAGGCGGGTGTACACTCGGGTGACTCGGCTTGTTCATTGCCTCCATATACCTTGTCTCAAGAAGTTCAGGAAGAGATGAAGGAAGTCGTTAAAGCTATGGGTCTAGAACTTGGTGTTGTAGGTTTGATGAACGTCCAGTTGGCTTATCAGGATGGTTTGATTTACGTGATCGAGGTTAACCCTCGAGCATCACGTACAGTACCGTTTGTTTCTAAAGCTATTGGCACTTCATTGGCGAAGGTTGCTGCACGTTGTATGGCAGGTAAAACCCTGGCAGAGGCGGGCTTTACCGAGGAAGTGGTGCCTAAGCACTTCAGTGTCAAAGAGTCTGTTTTCCCGTTCAACAAGTTCCCATCTGTTGACCCGATCCTTGGCCCTGAAATGAAGTCAACGGGTGAAGTTATGGGTATCGGTGATACCTTCGATGAAGCCTTTGCTAAAGGAGTTATTGCTGCAGGTGGTGTATTGCCGAGCGGCGGTAAGGCGTTCTTGAGCGTGAGAGAAGTTGATAAGGAAGGCGTAATTGAAGTGGCACGCCTGCTTAACGAAATTGGTTTCGCTTTGGTCGCAACCTCCGGTACTGCGAAAGCGCTAGCAGAGGCAGGCTTGGAAGTTGAGTCTATTAATAAGGTTCAAGAAGGTCGTCCGCATGTTGTTGATGCCATTAAGA
>NZ_LWEY01000681.1:0-560 GCF_001634935.1 Oleiphilus sp. HI0043
TGATGTATCGATCGGTATGCAGGAACTGGAGTGGCATCTCTTCTCTTGCGTGTTTCTACTAGGTATTCCCTATGCGATTCAAGAAAATGCCCATGTCCGCGTGGATATTTTCTATGATCACTGGCAAGACCAGACCAAGGCCTGGATTAACCTCTTAGGTACGCTCATTCTTATCCTTCCCTTCATTATACTTGTGACTCACTTTAGCCTTGGTTTTGCTTATGAGTCTTATCAAATGGGTGAAGGCAGTGGTGACCCGGGCGGCCTACCTCATCGCTGGTTAATCAAGAGCCTGATTCCTTTGTCTTTTATACTGATTGGTTTGGCAAGTTTAAGCATGATCACTCAGGCTCTCCGTGTAATCGTTGGGAAAGAAGCTTACCCAAGAAGCAAAGAGGTCGGCTTGTCATGAGCGGTATCGTCATGTTCGTGGTTGCCCTGCTAATGCTGATGCTGGGCTTTCCCGTCGCCTTTACTTTTGCAGGAGTGGCTCTGGCATTTGGTATTTGGGCAGAGGGTTTTGAGCTGTTTGCTTTTATGCCCTACCGCATACAGAGCAT
>NZ_LWEY01000682.1:0-559 GCF_001634935.1 Oleiphilus sp. HI0043
ATTATCGACGTCAGCACACTCCTGACACATATCAGTCAATTGCCTAGCCCCTAACCTCATTGAATAGCACTGGGCATATACTGACGTGGCAACAAACGTAAATGAATAAGCTAACTACATCACTATCCTTCAAGTTAGCGATACCAAGTATCCTTATTGGCACGATATTTTTGCTGTCCGTCTCGCTATTATTCTCTTATCACGCAGAGCGAACATTAGAGCGTGAAAGCAATATAATTGCCCAGCATATACAAGACACGCTACTTATCGCTAATGAAACCAATGCTAACACAGCTAATTTAAGGCGTATTGTTAAAGCCTTAACGGCACGAAATGACATGACCCGCTTGCTCCCGGTGGAACAGGCAAGTGGCATTATCAGCGCAGACAGCCAAGAAGAAAATATTGGCCAAAATGTTCATAATTCACTCGACAATGCCCAATTAGAAACCTAGAAGCGTTTCATCACAAATGGACAAAACCAGAATCATCAAATTAGCGATGACGGTTTTTTTCATCATGCTCGCATCAAACTACTGAACCCAGAGCTTAATCGCGT
>NZ_LWEY01000683.1:0-748 GCF_001634935.1 Oleiphilus sp. HI0043
GGACTAGTCTTCGCATTTAAACAAGCAAGTCAACGTTCCGAGGCTTTCCGTGATGCAAGCGATAAGGCAAAACTCAAGATTCCTATCGTAGGTCCGATTATTGAGAAATCATCCATTGCACGCTTTGCACGCGTATTGTCTACCACTTTCTCAGCAGGTGTACCTCTTGTAGACGCTCTCGACTCAGTTGCCGGCGCAACAGGTAATATTGTTTATCGTAACGCCGTTTTTAAGGTGCGAGACGATGTAGCCTCGGGTACCCAGCTTCAGTATTCCATGCGTTCTACCGGTGTGTTCCCCTCCATGGCAGTACAAATGGTTTCGATCGGTGAGGAGTCTGGTGCACTTGATACGATGCTAGACAAAGTCGCGACGCACTTCGAAGATGAGGTAGATGACCTGGTTGATAATATGACGGCACTAATGGAGCCGATTATTATGTCCGTATTAGGTGTACTGATTGGTGGTTTGATCATCGCAATGTACTTACCTATCTTCCAAATGGGAGCCGTTGTATAAGGTATATTCAAGCGGGTACACTTCTCGTGCCCGCCTTATCTACTACTTAAACCTGACTTAGGCTATGATTCCCCTCATTCGCAACTTTCACGCTAACAATAAACAACGATAAACGCCGCACCGGAACAATTTCATGCTCGCACTTTTCCAACACCTGAATGACAACCCTGCGTTCCTATACGCTTCAACACTTATTTTCGGTTTATTAGTCGGCAGCTTCTTGAATGTT
>NZ_LWEY01000684.1:0-1111 GCF_001634935.1 Oleiphilus sp. HI0043
GTTCACCATCATTGATATAGAGGTTCATGTCATTCAGTGCTTTAAAGCCGTCGAAACTGACTGACAAGCCTTCGATATAGAGAATCACGTTCTTCGATACATCAACATGCACATCGTCTTCGCGCATGAAACTCCATACTTGGTCTCGACGCATCGTTTCTCGAGTTGTATCCAATACATTCATGATGCTGTCTCCCCGGTTTCTAATTTATTCTTCTTTAGCGTTCGCTTGTCTCTAATTTGCTCCATTAAGCCCATCAGGCCTTTTGGTAAGTAAAGCGTAACGAAGACAAACAAGGCACCCAATGCGAATAACCAACCATCTGGCATAATCGCGGTGAATTTAGTCTTCGCAAAATTCACTAACAATGCACCGATAACTGCACCAATCAAAGTTCCTCGGCCACCCACTGCTACCCAGATCACCATTTCGATAGAGTTAATGGGTGAGAATTCACCTGGGTTAATAATACCGACTTGAGGAACGTACAAGGCACCCGCTACTGCCGCAATCACAGCTGAGTAGACGAACAACCAAACTTTATAGCGCTCAGTACGATAGCCAATAAAACGTGCTCTGTTTTCACCATCACGAATCGCGACAATAACCTTGCCAAAGCGTGATTTAAATATCGCATGGCTCGCAAGCAACACTAAACACAATATGACAGAGGTGGCGACAAACAAACCAATTCGCGTGCTGTCTGCTTGTAAATCAAAGCCTAGTATCTCTTTGAAATCTGTTAAGCCGTTGGTCCCGCCAAAACCCATCTCGTTTCGGTAGAAAGACAGCATCAATGCATAAGTCAGTGCTTGCGTCATGATCGATAGATATACACCCGTGACTCGAGACCTGAATGCCAACCAACCGAACACGAAAGCTAGCAAGCCAGGCACCAATGCCACCATGATCATCGCAAACCAGAATTGATCCATACCCTGCCAGAACCAAGGTAGCTCTTGCCAATTCAGAAAGACCATAAAGTCAGGTAGCTCAGGGTGACCATAGACACCACGGTCACCAATCTGACGCATTAAATACATGCCCATGCCGTAGCCACCAAGCGCGAAAAATGCACCATGACCCAAGCTCAAAATACCGCAATAGCCC
>NZ_LWEY01000685.1:0-557 GCF_001634935.1 Oleiphilus sp. HI0043
GAATCGACCAGTCTTAATCCAAACCTTTAAAGAAAAAGGTTCAAAGGAGAAGCTTACCGTTGCAGTCAATCATTTAAAATCAAAAGGAAGTGATTGTGACGAATTGGGTGATCCTGACATGAATGATGGCCAAGGCAACTGTAACTTAACACGTACAAGTGCCGCGACAGCATTAGTCGATTACTTGAATTCTGATCCAAGCAATAGTCGCGATAGTGATTTTCTGATCATTGGTGATTTAAATGCATATGCTAAAGAAGACCCCGTTTCTGTCATCAAAGAGGCTGGTTATGTTGATTTGTTTGAACACTTTGTAGGTGATAAAGCCTATTCTTACGTGTTTTATGGGCAGGCAGGTTCACTTGACCATGCTTTAGCGAGTGACAGCTTAAGCTCACAGGTAAGCGGAGTCACTGAGTGGCATATCAATACCGATGAGCCTCGTGTTCTTGATTACAACACTGAATATAAGAGTGATACTCAAGTAGCGGATCTGTATAGCGCTAGCCCGTACAGAGCTTCAGATAATCACAGGGTCATGATCTGAAGCTCTGTAC
>NZ_LWEY01000686.1:0-612 GCF_001634935.1 Oleiphilus sp. HI0043
TCAGGGTCATCATTTCTGCCACCAGAATCAGCCATGCCATCGCCATCGGTATCAACAAAATCGATACCTGGAATGCTGGCATTGGTATCATCAGGGTCCTGATTGGCAGACCAGTTATCGTTATCCTTATCAGACTTATTCTGACGTTCAGAATCTAAAGGAAAGTCATCGGCAATATCTTCAGTACCATCGCCGTCATCATCAGTATCGGCATTGTTACCGATTCCATCTTCATCTGTATCGGTTTGTTCGCTTGCGTCTAGAGGGAAGTCATCGTCTTCATCTTTAACGCCGTCGTTATCGTCGTCGTTGTCGGCATTGTTACCTGTGCCATCACCATCGGTGTCAGTTGTCTCACTCGCATCTTCAGGAAAAGCGTCCTGATCATTTGGAACGCCATCATCATCCAGGTCTGGGTCAGTTTCAGCGGGCTTGAGTACAACTTCTTCTTCAGTATTTATTTCAGTATTAACGCCTTCATTACCCAGGTCTTCTTTTTCATCGTTAATCACTTGTTTCATTTCACCAACTGTACGACCTTGAGGGTCGTTCGGAATCGGTAAGGAAGCAGGGTCTTGCTCTAAAAGTTGAAGTGCGGCACTAGCTGTATCT
>NZ_LWEY01000687.1:0-537 GCF_001634935.1 Oleiphilus sp. HI0043
GCTGTGACGTTGACGGTTTCCTTAGCGCTATCCCAGAGCATCTGGAAATTAAACTGCTTGTAGAGTAGAACCAGAAATATCGCACCAATACCACCTAATGCTGAACTTTCCGTTGGTGTAGCAATACCGGCAAAAATAGAACCGAGTACAACAAAAATCAGCGCTAAGGGAGGAATAATGGCTAATAAGGCTTTGCGTATTTGTTCGCTCTTATCTTCCTCTGAAATAGGCATAGCAGGAGCCAAGGCCGGGTTTCGACTTGTTACAAATACTATGTAGCCAATGTAAAGAGCTATCAGCAAAACCCCCGGCGCAACAGCGGCTCTAAACAGGTCGCCAACAGGTAAACCCAGTACATCGCCAAGAATAATTAAAATAATAGAAGGCGGCACGATTTGACCAAGGGTGCCCGATGCGCAAATGGTGCCGCAGCTGAGTTGTTTATCGTAGTTATACTTGAGCATGCAAGGCAGGGATATCAAACCCATCGCAACCACACTGGCACCGACTACACCGGTTGAGGCGGCGAGCAAAGAG
>NZ_LWEY01000688.1:0-1252 GCF_001634935.1 Oleiphilus sp. HI0043
TGAGTCGTGAGGGAATAGGCGTGTTGATTCGGCATGTGAAGCCTCTTGAGCAGAGTGACTTGGAAATGCTTAGAAACCTTGCGAAGGAGCAGAAGTGGACGGTGTTTCTGCAAGCAGGGGACATTTCCAGTATTCAGCAGTTGTGGCCGGAAAATGAGTGCCGAGAAGAAGGCCAAGCTAACTTGTCCTATAATTTGCGGGTATTGAAGCAAAATTTAGCCTTACAATTCCACCCAAAAGATTTTACGCAAATCAACCTTGGTGTGAATCAGAAGATGGTTCTACTCGCGCTGCAGCTACTTGAACTTAAATCTGATGAGCGTGCTCTGGATCTGTTTTCAGGACTGGGTAATTTTACTTTGGCAATGGCAAAGTGCGCTAAGGAAGTTGTTGGGGTTGAAGGCAGTCAGGATATGGTGGAAAGAGGCTTGTTTAATGCACAAGCTAATGATATCGAAAATGTCACTTTTTATGAAAGTAACCTATACAGTGACTTCTCGGCTCAAGCTTGGACGAAGGGAGTTTATGATAAGATTTTGATCGACCCGCCTAGAGCAGGTGCTTTGGATATCGTGAGCAATATTAGGCAGTTTGGGGCAAAACGAATAGTTTATATATCATGCAACCCGGCTACATTAGCGCGTGACGCGGGGATCTTGGTGCAGCAAGGGTATCGTCTGATGCAGGCAGGGGTTTTGGATATGTTTCCCCATACTGAGCATTTAGAGTCGATAGCTGTTTTCGATAGTAAGTAGGCTAAGAATAATAAACAGGTAGTTTTATGGTTAAGGTTCGCGAAGATTACATTGAGGATTTCGATGGCGAAGCCGCCATTGATCAATGGCTTGATAAAATCAGTTCAATTACCGAGTTGGGTAATATCGAGACAGTACGCCAGGCCTGTGAAACTAGCCTTGAAATCGAGCAGAAATCGGTCCAGGAAGATCGAGTCTGGGCAAAAGAGCACAATAGTTTTGTAATTGGTTTGGAGATGGCTCAGATTCTGATCGAGTTGGAATTGGATCAGACAGCTATCATTGCAGCAATACTTTATCGAGCTGTCCGCGAAGGTAAATTGCCGCTGGAGCAAGTATCGAAAAAATTTGGCGGAGAAACTGCCAAGTTGATCGAAGGTGTTGCGCGAATGGCAGCGATCTCTGCAACACATCGTCCATTTAAAGGTATGGTTTTAGGTCAGACTCAAGGGCAGATTGATAACGTCCGGAAAATGCTTGTGACCATGATTGATGAT
>NZ_LWEY01000689.1:0-851 GCF_001634935.1 Oleiphilus sp. HI0043
CGGTAAACGCCTGATTGAGTGGCGTTACGCTGACCAATTACCGAGAATTTGCTAGGTAACAGTTCACAACTCAAAAAAGATCTTGTTAATCAAATGTTACACATCGCAAAACTTTTGCTACAGACCCAAGGCATCACCTGTCATATGATTACATCATCGAAGTACGGAACAGCGATTCAGGCCCACGGTTTCGGAAACAGATTTCATGATTTTCTTTGACCCGACTCTTTAGTCGGGTTTTTTATTGGCTGCGATTTATTGCTTTGATGGTTATGTGTGACAAAGTAGTGCCAAAAGCTGACGTTTCTATATCAATAGGGTGCGCCGTGCGCACCAGCGGAGTTTGATCGTCTCCTCCGTAGGCATAGGATCCACCTCTCGCTTGATCAACCTCGTGCTAGCCCTCATGCGAGCCGTGGAAGGCTCTGCCTACAGGCCTGGGGGAATTGGTTTGGCCACCCCTATTTATGTTTGTTTGAGCCACGGAGTTCAGAGGTGCGCATGGCGCACCCTATTAGAGTTGTCAGAGTCTTAAATGCAGACTTTAACGTAGCTCAAGAAGTTCACTTCTTTCTTCTTTAACAAATGCTTTTTAATGAATAACCATAAGGCTCTAACTTGCTTAAGTCGTAGTATCTTGAGAAAACATCCTCTCCAGCTCTTGGCAACCATCTAACTCGCTAAGCAAATAAGACTTCTCTCGCCGGGCCACGTCTAGCCAATGTTCACCTTTAACAGCACCAACTAAAGCGTACAGAAAATTTAGGCTGACTTTATCATTCGAGGCTTTAAGCTTGAGAAATGCTTCAATGGGACCAATCCGATTTAACTCTTCTACAGAACAGACGCCA
>NZ_LWEY01000690.1:0-1340 GCF_001634935.1 Oleiphilus sp. HI0043
ATATGGGCTTTGTTGAAGCGCGTCAGGGGAATGCCGGGCATTACGTAATCGAAAGAGCTTTTGTCGAGAGTTAGCCCTAAATAATACTCACTAATTGACTTCGTCTTCAGGCGGCTACGTGATGGGAGGGCAGTGATATTCATCTACTGTCAGCCCTTCTTCAACACTAAATAAATGAACGTCAAACCCCCACAAACGATGTATGTGCTTGAGTACTTCGTCTGTACTTTTACCCAAGGGGACTCGGCTGTTTGGTGTGTGCCTAAGGGTCAGTGATCGATCTCCTCTTAAATCAACATTCCACACCTGAATATCTGGTTCGCGCATACTCAGGTTATATTGCTGAGAGAGCTTTTCTCTAACATATCGATAACCTTGCTCATCATGTATTCCAGTTACTTCATAATGACTCTGCTGGTCATCATCACGAATTGCGAAGAGTTTTAAGTCCCGAATTACCTTAGGTGAAAGGAACTGTAGGATAAAGCTTTCATCTTTAAAGTTTCGCATGGCAAAATCGAGTGTTTCCAGCCAGTCTGTGCCCGCGATATCTGGGAACCATTGTCGATCTTCATCCGTAGGTTGTTGGCAGATACGTTTGATATCCTGAAACATGGCAAAACCAAGCGTATAAGGGTTGATGCCGCTGTACCATTGGCTATCAAAGGGAGGTTGATAGACCACCGCTGTGTGTGATTTTAAGAACTCGATAATAAAGCCTTCATTCACCAAACCTTTGTCATACATCGTATTCATGATGGTGTAGTGCCAAAAGCTTGCCCAACCCTCATTCATTACCTGAGTTTGTCTTTGCGGGTAGAAATACTGGGCAATTTTTCTCACGATACGTAGTACTTCCCGTTGCCATGGGGCAAGCATGGGGGCATTCTTCTCAAAGAAATAAAGCAGATTCTCCTGCGGTTCTTCAGGGTAGCGTTGATCTTTCTCGGCTTCTTCTTTGTCGCCGCTGACAGGAATGGTTCTCCACAGCTCATTAACTTGCTGCTGCAGATGGAACTCGCGCTCTTCTTGTCGTTTCAATTCTTCTTCAGCTGATATAGGAGCAGGGCGCTTATAACGGTCAACACCGTAATTCATTACTGCGTGGCAGGAGTCTAGAAAGGTTTCTACGGTATCGACGCCATAACGGCCTTCACACTTTGCAATATAGTTTTTGGCGAACAGAAGGTAGTCTATTATTGCGCTGGCATCGGTCCAGGTGCGGAACAGGTAGTTGCCTTTGAAAAAAGAGTTATGACCATATGATGCATGCGCGATGACTAAGGCCTGCATCATCAAGGTATTCTCTTCCATCAAGTAAGCGATACATGGGTTAGAGT
>NZ_LWEY01000691.1:0-661 GCF_001634935.1 Oleiphilus sp. HI0043
ATCCTGTTCGGAGAACTTATGTACCATTTTCATATCGCAGATGATCATCCACTTTTTCGCAGTGCCTTGTTAGAAATTATTAACGCCCACTTTGAAAACGTTACGATCACTGAATCGTCTGACCTGGAGACGACTCTGGCAGCCATTGCTGAAGACCCGGAGCTAGACCTTTTACTACTTGATCTGCATATGCCCGGCAGCCAAGACCTATTTGGCTTGGTGACAGTACGTGAGAAATTTCCTTCAATTCCGGTTGCTGTCGTGTCTGCTCGTGAAGATGCCGAGACGATAAGTCGCTCAATTGGTCATGGTGCAAGCGCTTATATTCCTAAATCAGCGTCGCCAAAAACTATCTATGAAGCATTGCAGTGCGTGACTGAGGGTGAGAAGTGGGTGCCTGAAGAAGTGCGCAGCCGCCTAAGGCGAATCGATGAAGAAGAGATGGACCTGGCTACCAAGATTGCTTCATTGACCCCTCAACAGTACAAAGTACTTTGCTTCCTGAGGGAAGGCTGGCTGAACAAGCAAATTGGATATGAAATAGGTGTGACTGAAGCAACTGTGAAGGCGCACATTACGGCGATATTTAAAAAATTAGGCGTGAGTAACCGTACACAAGCAGTCATTGTCTTGAGCAAGTTGTCTTTGGATGAGGCGTCTG
>NZ_LWEY01000692.1:0-1480 GCF_001634935.1 Oleiphilus sp. HI0043
GCAAAGCCAATCAGGTGAAGATCCTGCTCAACGACACCTTCTCTGGCATCGATAACGACAACAACAACGTTGGCATCTTGTATCGCTTGCAAGGTCTTGATGATGGAGAATTTCTCTACCGCCTCTTTAACATTTTTCCTACGGCGCACACCTGCCGTATCGATCAAGGTATAGGGCTTTTCTCGGCGTTCGTAAGGAATATAGACGCTATCTCTCGTGGTACCAGGTTGATCATAAACAACAACACGGTCTTCACCAAGCAGTCGATTAACCAAGGTAGACTTACCAACATTTGGTCGTCCGATAATACCAATTTTACAACCATTTGCTTCATCATCTTCCTCGATTTGTTCCGGGAAGTCCTCCATTGCATCTTCGATCAGCGATTTAACACCGCGGTTATGAGAGGCTGCGGTTAAGCGCAGCTTCTCCATACCCAGCGAGTAGAAATCATTGGCAACAGTATCAGCATTAAGGCCATCAATTTTATTAACAACCAGGGTATAAGGTTTTCCCGTTTGTCGGATATGACGAGCTATCTCTTCATCAATAGGGGTCAATCCATCCCGGCCATCCACAACAAAGAAGATTAGATCAGCCTCTTCTATTGCCAACAAGGACTGCTCAGCCATGACAGCATCGATCCCGACTTCATCACCACTTATACCACCGGTATCGATAGTAATGAACTTCTTATCCAACGCCACTCCAGAGCCGTACTTACGATCCCGAGTTAAGCCTGCGTAGTCTGCGACAATTGCATCTTTTGTTTTGGTCAAACGATTGAATAAGGTAGATTTACCTACATTAGGACGACCTACTAGCGCTATTACAGGAACCATCTATCTACCTTTAATCTCTATATTCGTTAGACGACTCTTCGAAAAGTCTTCTATTTCTAAACCTCGAACCCAAGGGTCTAAGGTCCTTTACCTTCGAATTCAACTGATACGATACTATGTCACCAGAACGTGCATAAACATATAGCCGGTCGCCCTTTACAATCATCTCACCCATGACACCATCACTGTCAGGGTATTTCCGTGCAAGTACTTTTCCATCCAGCACTGATAGCACATGGATATAGCCCTCGAAATCAGCGGCCATCACAAACTGGTCAAAGACCACTGGTGAGCCTAAACGACGATATAAGAACTCTTCATTTCGCCACAACTCCTTTCCACTTTGCTTATCAAGCGCAATAATCTCACCTTTATCCGTGGTAACAAAGAGCTTGCCAAAGCCTAACGCGAGCTTGTTAAAAGATGAAATTTCTTTAGACCAAATTTCCTGCCCATCGAGCGCACTTAAAGCAAATATTTTACCTTGGTAAGCGGCTGCATAAAGGGTATCACCATCAAGCAAAGGCTGACCATCCGAGTCGACCAAACGCTCTAGTTCTGTGCGCCCTTTTGGTAGAGCAAGTGTTGCTTTCCAGAGAGGCAAACCAATGTCGTTCCTCAATGTGAGCAACTCACCA
>NZ_LWEY01000693.1:0-689 GCF_001634935.1 Oleiphilus sp. HI0043
CAGGCACCACGACGTAATAAGTAAGGTTGGATAGGTTAACGCGTCGCGTTAGCAACCCACGAATACCAGCATGATCACCGTCGAAATTACTTGCTTCATCTGATGCGTTGACGCTTCCCTAACGGGAAGAATGTTAATTAAAAAGAAAGGCTCTGGCCGAGGTTCCGGCAGGATTTTGTGCGGGCCTCTTGACGTGGGGAGTCATACCAACGCCTTGCTAAGCGGTTGTGGTGAATTGGCGGTTTGTTTGCGGCTCTTTGCAAACAAGATGACAATTTACCACAATCCGACTTGAGCAACTTGTTAGCTGAACAAATTTTGGTATTACTCATAATGTGTCCACATACGCAGAACTTTTATGACTTTTTGCTCTTCATAAACTTGGTAAACAATCCGGTGCTGGATGTTAACACGTCGTGAAATTGCACCAGATAAATCACCAACCAATTTTTCAAATGGTGGTGGTGTTTGAAACGGATTCTCTTCGATAACTTGCAGCAAATATTTTGCTTTACTTTTGAGACCTGAGGAAGCAAGTTTCTTTGCATCTTTTTGAGCTTGCTTGGTATATACGAGTTCCCAACTCACCAATCAAGCTCCTTAGAACAATCTTCAATAGGTTCTGCCATTCCTTCTTTAATGCTTTCTCTCATACCCGGAACAGTTAAAAGATAAAGGGTTTCTTGAAT
>NZ_LWEY01000694.1:0-1019 GCF_001634935.1 Oleiphilus sp. HI0043
ATAAGGATATACGCACTGTGCTTCTGTTTGTTCTGCTGTGTTTCCAGCAGTATTCGAGATGGTTGTGACATCTTGTACTTCTTTTTCGCCTTTAGCAGTTAGCTAAAGCTTAAAGGGTTTAAGCTTCGACTAACATTCGGCCACGCATTTCCATATGCAGTGCATGGCAGAACCAGTGACAGTAGAACCATTGTACGCCAACCTTGTCGGCGGTAAAGGTCACTGACTGGGTTTGCTGAGGGCCAATTTCCATACTGACGCCATGGTTGACCATACAGAAACCATGAGTTACGTCTTCTACCATATCAAGGTTAGTGATCACCATGGTGACTTCATCGCCTTGCTTAACGGTAAATTTGTTCAGGCCAAAGTTTGGTGCAACCGAGGTCATATAAACCGTCACTTTGTTACCCTTGCGAATAATCTTGTTGTCCATTTCAAGATTTACACCATCTTTCTTTGCTTGAGCAACGGTTTCAGCGAAGAAGGGGTCATCACGCTTCCAGATTTTGCTTGGCTTCACTTTGCTTCGATGAACGATCATACAATCGTGAGGCTCAGCAAAGGTCGGGCCGTCGTGAATCAGCTTCATTTCATCGCCGGAGATATCGATTAACTGATCATTTTCGGCACGAAGTGGGCCCGTCGGTAAGAATCGGTCTTTAGAGAACTTACAGAGACAGACTAGGTATTTGCCATCAGCATCACGGGTTTCACCCATGGTGGTGTGAAGGTGACCTGGCTGATAATGAACATCCAGCTTTTGGCGAATGTAATTAACTTTCTTGTCTTGATAAGCTTTGATCGCATCTTCCACGTTCCACTTAACCACCTGACTATCGATAAAGACGGTTGTATAAGCATTACCGCGTCCGTCAAAGGCTGTATGAAGCGGCCCTAAGCCCAGCTCTGGCTCTGCAACGATGGTATCGCGAGGTTTGATCTTATCATCAAATAGTGAAGCCAGCTTCTTGATCGCAATCACTGAAACGGTTGGTGAAAGCTTACCGTTAGCCACA
>NZ_LWEY01000695.1:0-1236 GCF_001634935.1 Oleiphilus sp. HI0043
AGTGATCACCAAAGTAATCAGCAATTAGAGTGAAAAGACAACTCTTAGAAGCCTTACACCCAAGCTGTAGCCCTGATTGTTGGCTTTGTCGCCATCGTTCAAAATGATCACCATTGTTAGAAGTGGAAATATCTAAACCACTGATCCTCAAGTGTAGTTTAATGAGAGAAGATCGCTAGTGGGTGAGTGATTCTGAATCAATTTTTGTGGCTCTAGATATGCCGATATGTAGTGTTTTAAGTGGTGAATAGGGGCTGAGCGTTTAGAATTCGGGTTGTTATCTATGCAAATAGCCAAGATGATAAGATGAACAACAATTATCTTTTCAGCTTTGTTTCATGTGTTAAAGTTGCGTTCTAGCGAAAGGCTTACGCTTATTTAGGGTGTATACGCCTTGTATTACTTGTTATGGACACACTATGTATAGATTTATTTTCTTCTCCGTTTTATCTCTTTTTACCTGTTCAGTTTATTCAGCACCTGAAACGCAAGGCTCTGCACTGGATGAGCTTGTAGAGTCTCTGAATAGGATAAAAACTCTTTCTGCGACTTTTGTACAATATTCTGTTGATCAGCGTGGTGCACGTATTCAGGAGTCTAAAGGTGAGCTTAAAGCAGATAGAGCAGGCAAATTCTTCTGGCGTACCTATGAACCGCTCGAACAAATTGTTATCTCTGATGGAAAGGAGGTAACTGTTTATGACCCTGACTTAGAGCAGGCAACTATCCAAGCTGTGGGCTCGCAGGTGCAAACGACTCCCGCAATATTGTTTAGTGGTGATACTCAAAAAATTGGTCAGCTATTTGAGGTAGAAATGGCATGGTTTGAACCATCAATAAGGCAGTTCACTTTAAAGCCAAAATCAGAGGAAAGCTTATTTGAGGGGCTGAAGTTACGTTTCTCTGGTTCGAATGTGAGCGAACTCCGGATCACAGATGCTTTAGGGCAAGAAAGTACAATGAGCTTTATTCAGTCGCAAGTTAATTTAGAGCTGCCAAGTAATACCTTTACGCCTGAATTACCAGAAGGTACTGACATTATTAGAGATGTCCAAATACCCGGCTCATAGGTAGATAGAAAATGTCTTTATTCGATGACGCGCCGCTTTTTAGTGAATCCCAGAAAGAATCTACAAGCAAACGCTATGCGCCTTTAGCTGCGCGTGTAAGACCTGCAGACCTGTCAGAGTATGTTGGTCAAAGTCACCTGGTAGGGCCTTCTCGTCCATTAAGGCA
>NZ_LWEY01000696.1:0-740 GCF_001634935.1 Oleiphilus sp. HI0043
CCTATGTCTGCACCACTTAATTCGAGCACACCCGCCAGCATCTCTCTGACAACAGGCTCGCTCACAGCACCATACTTATCCAAAGAGTCTTGCGACACGCCAAGTACTCGATGTTTAATCTCATTGGAATAAGAGACAACACCCGCTTCAAACACTGCCGATGCGCCGCTAATCTCTGTCACTAAAGAAGCTATCTTGCCGCCCGTACAAGACTCGGCAAAGGTAAGCGTTTTACTTTCGGCATTAAGCTTATCTACGACAACGTGAGCAATAGAGCGTTGATCCTTAGTGACAATATGATCACCAAGCAATGCTTCTATCTTCTTGCCCCATTCACCTAAAGTAGCATGATGTTCTAGCCTATCAACCTTCAGTTTCAGTTCTATTAGAGGTAGAGAGGCTCGAAAGCCTATCTCAATGCAAGCAGGCAAATCCGGAAAGGTCTGAGCCAGCACCTGCTGAAGTTTTGATTCACCATAACCAAAAACGCGGTAGCGAAGGCGCTTCACCTCAATATCACTCGGTAAAGTAACCTTTAGACTCGGTAAGATCTCCTCACGCAGCATCAGCTCAAGTTCTTTCGGTACACCCGGAGTACAATAAATCTGACAATCATTATGAGGCGCCCAAAAACCCACTGCAGAACCGATACTATTTGCCAGCAAAGCAATCCCTTCGGGCAGCATCGCCTGCTTTTTGTTGGCATCACTTAAATGGTAGTTGCGTTGCTGACACCAAGA
>NZ_LWEY01000697.1:0-825 GCF_001634935.1 Oleiphilus sp. HI0043
AGTCTTCACACCAGCTGCCTCGAGTGCAGCGAATTTCTCATCAGCTGTACCCTTACCACCAGCGATGATCGCCCCAGCATGCCCCATACGCTTACCAGCAGGCGCTGTAACACCCGCTATATACGACACAACAGGCTTTGTTACATTAGCCTTGATGTACTCAGCTGCTTCTTCCTCAGCAGTACCACCAATTTCACCAATCATTACAATAGCTTCTGTCTGGGGGTCGTTCTGGAACATTTCCAAAACATCAATAAAGCTAGTACCTGGTACTGGGTCACCACCAATACCTACGCAACTTGACTGACCGAAGCCTGCATCAGTTGTTTGCTTAACCGCTTCATAAGTCAAAGTACCTGAGCGAGAAACAATACCAACCTTTCCTGGTAGGTGAATGTGACCAGGCATGATACCGATCTTAGTCTCTCCTGGGGTGATAACACCAGGACAGTTTGGTCCAATCATACGAACGCCAGCTTGATCAAGCTTAACCTTCACATCAACCATATCCAAAGTAGGAATGCCTTCAGTAATGGTAACGATCAGCTCGATACCTGCATCAATCGCCTCTAAAATCGCATCTTTACAGAAAGGTGCTGGAACATAGATAACCGTAGCCGTCGCACCCGTAGCTTCAACCGCTTCGCTAACAGTGTTGAATACTGGAAGACCAAGATGAGTCTGACCACCCTTACCCGGACTTACACCACCAACCATTTGCGTGCCATATGCAATAGCTTGCTCTGAGTGGAAAGTACCTTGCCCACCAGTAAAACCCTGACAGATAACTTTTGTATCTTTATTAATTAAAACTGACATTATTTA
>NZ_LWEY01000698.1:0-781 GCF_001634935.1 Oleiphilus sp. HI0043
AACTGCGCCCAAACCACCACCAGCAAGCACATCAACCCCTAAACGCCCCATCAATAGCGTATCGATCAAACCCATTAAAGCAAATGAGATTTGCCCTATTACCAATGGGCCAGCAAGGCTAAAGATAGCTTTCAACATAGGAGAGAGTCTTGTTCTAGTGAGCTTTTATCGCTCAAAGTTTATTCTGAAGCAGAATCACGCTTAGCTCTGATACTCGCATACCATTGTGAGGGGTTTATTATCTCACCGTCCTCTTCACTAACTTCGGGATATGGAAGTTTGTTCTGGTGGCAATAGCTAGCGACTTTAGGGTGCGCCCAGCGAAAGAAAGTTTCCTGATAGGTTTTACCATCTAAACGAACCTGATCATAAGACCCAGCCAAGGACCGCTGCCTTTGCGCTTCAGCGAGAATAATGGCTGCGGCAACCGATACGTTAAATGACTCCACCATACCAAGCATCGGAATCACAATATGCTGATCCACCTTGGCCGCTGCGATATCACTGACGCCCTTCTTTTCATTACCTAATAGAATCGCGCAAGGCTTAGTATAGTCAACATCCCTATAATCAATTGCGCTATCAGACAGATGCGCAGCATAAACCTTATAGTCCTTTTCATGCAGGGTATCAATCGCCTCTGGCATTGACTCATGTCGAACAATATCCACCCAACGATCACTGCCCATTGCCGTACCACTATAAGGGCGATGCTTATCCCAGGGCCATACCATATTTAGTTCTTGGATACCGACCGCATCGCTGGTTCGAACCAGTGCAG
>NZ_LWEY01000699.1:0-1307 GCF_001634935.1 Oleiphilus sp. HI0043
CTTCCTGATAAAACCCTTACATTAAATAGTGGTTTTTATTCTGTGCTTTTTTCTGATTGAGTTAGTCATGAACCACCCAAATACGCCGAAGAATATCTCCTACAACAGCGCCCGTTTCAGCCAAAGCGGATCAAAACTCAAGAACTGCCCGCCAGACCAAGGCGTTGAAGTTGCCTTTGCCGGTCGCCCCAATGCAGGAAAATCTTCAGCCATCAACTCAATCACTAACAATAAGAAGCTTGCCCGAACCAGTAAGACTCCCGGCAGAACCCAACTGATTAACTTTTTTTCCCTTAGCACGCCCGGGGTTCGGCTAGTCGACCTGCCCGGCTATGGCTTTGCAAAGGTATCCCTGGACCTGAAAGCTGAATGGGGAAAGCACCTCGATGACTATCTACGCAACCGAGAAAGCCTTGCGGGCTTAGTGCTTATCATGGACATCCGCAAACCTCTTACCGAGTTCGACCAAATGCTACTCGACTGGTCCAGTGAATGTCAGCTACCGACATTAATCCTTCTAACTAAAAGCGACAAACTCAAGTTTGGCCCTGCAAAGCAAGTCATGTTTCAGGTTAAGAAGCAGTTAGAAGCACACCAATCTCTGGAAGATGTCATTTTGTTTTCGAGCCTGAAAAAGTCTGGCATAAAAGAAAGCCGCTTTGCTCTGGACAAGATTATCAATCAGCGCTTGCTAGATAATAGCCCTTCCCCTGAAGACAGCCAAGAAGATTAGACTTTTGGCGCGATCCCTTCAAAGCGATAGTTTTCCTGCAATTCCAGCGCTAAGGCCCGTTTGTCTTCATACAAATAAGGTATGACATANTCGAGTATTTGATACACACCGTGCTGAATACTCTTCTGGTTCAGCGCCTGCGCTTCGTCCTCAGCACTTTGGATAGTTTTTAGGTAAGTCATCCAATTCGTCACAATCAACCAGGTATTTAAGGCTTTCGACTTTCGCTGCTGATCTTCCATTGGCTGATAGATTTCACTCTTCTCCATCGCATAAATAATGCTTTGGATACCACTCAAACAACGTAAAGTAAATCGTCGATAATCTTCACGCAGGCGCTCATCGCTGTCCAGCAAATGCTCTAGATCTCTATGCAAGAAACGATAAGCCCATAAACCGTTAAAGACCGCATCCAAATAGGTAATCAGATCATTTATATGTATCGCTCTGCCGCTCGGCACATTCAGATATGAATCTACAAGTAGCTCGTAGTTCTTAAAAATCTCGTAAATAATGTCGCTTTTATTTCTAAAGTGGTAATACAGGTTGCCGGGAGACATTCCAAGGTGAGCAG
>NZ_LWEY01000700.1:0-2159 GCF_001634935.1 Oleiphilus sp. HI0043
GCCGCCAATAAAGACATGCTATTGGAAGAGAACATCGAAGATACTGATGTTTTCATCGCCGTGACCAATGATGATGAAGCAAACATCATGGCCTCGATGCTTGCCAAGCGCATTGGTGCTCGCAAGGTGATGGCCTTGATCAGCAACCCTGATTATGTCGATCTGATCCAAGGCGGTGAAATCGACATTGCCATATCGCCTCAACAAACCACCATTGGCAGCCTGCTAACCCATATCCGAAAAGGAGATGTCGTTAATGTTCACGCCTTACGACGAGGAGCAGCTGAGGCGATCGAAGCCGTAGCACATGGCGACGAGCGCTCCTCAAAGGTTGTCGGTAAACGAGTCGATGAGATACCTTTACCAACCGGTACCACCATCGGCGCAATTGTCCGTCACCAGGAAGTATTAATCGCTCACGACCATATCCGCATCGAGCAAGACGATCACGTTATCCTCTTCCTGGTCGATAAGAAAAGAGTTCGCGAAGTCGAGAAGCTGTTCCAAGTCGGACTCGCTTTTTTCTAACCCTGTTTTAGTAGTTTTTTGGGAGATACAACCGGATGCATTTGTCTACAGTCAGCCGAATTCTAGGCATCCTGCTGATGATTTTTAGCCTGACCATGCTCCCGCCGATCATTGTTTCGCTCATCTATAACGATAATCAGCTCCATGCCTTCCTCGATGCTTTTGTTATTACGCTAGGCTTAGGGCTAATCATCTGGCTGCCTGTTCGAAACCATAAAAAGGAGCTTCGTGTACGAGATGGTTTTATCGTAACGGTTCTCTTCTGGCTGGTGCTCAGCCTGAGTGGTTCAGTGCCCTTATATTTATCTGACTCCCCTGATTTACGCTTCGTTGATGCTTACTTTGAGTCCCTATCGGGGCTAACCACCACTGGCGCGACCGTCATTACCGGGATAGATGACCTGCCCAAATCTATCTTGTGGTACCGACAACAATTGCAATGGCTTGGCGGCATGGGCTTGATCGTACTGGCTGTCGCCATTCTTCCAATGCTAGGCATTGGTGGTATGCAGCTATACCGAGCAGAGACTCCCGGCCCGGTAAAAGACAGTAAATTAACGCCTCGAATCACCGAAACCGCCAAAGCTCTTTGGTATATATACCTCGGGCTAACAGTCGCTTGCGCGCTATCTTACTGGGCCGCTGGAATGACCCTGTTTGACGCCATAGGCCATAGTTTTTCGACCATCGCCATCGGCGGCTATTCAACCCATGATGCCAGTATTGGCTATTTCGATAATAGCGTAATTGAACTAATCGCCATCTTCTTTATGTTTATCGCCGGGGTTAATTTCGCGCTGCATTTCACTGCATGGCGAAGCAATAGCTGGCGAACGTACTTTATGGACCCCGAGTTCCGCTTTTACGCATCGCTCATGTTGATCGTAACCATTATTACGATCGCAACGCTTTACTTCACCGATACTTATAGCTTCTCTGACTCTATGATTCGAGGCGCCTTTGAAGTTGTTTCCATCGCAACAACCACTGGCTTTGCTACAGCAGACTTCACAGCCTGGCCATTCGTACTGCCCTTCCTCTTATTCGTTGTTGCCTTTGTTGGCGGCTGTGCAGGCTCAACCGGCGGTGGCATGAAGGCGATTCGAATCTTACTCATCTACAAGCAAGGCTTGAGAGAAATCCAACGTCTAATTCATCCCAACGCCATTATTCCAGTAAAACTTGGCAAAAAGCCGGTTCCCGACCGTGTGATTGAAGCTGTTTGGGGCTTCTTTTCGGTTTACTTGTTCGTCTTCGTTATTTTGCTCTTAATGTTACTGGCAACGGGCTTGGACCAAGTCACTGCCTGGTCAGCTGTCGGTGCCAGTATTAACAATTTAGGCCCAGGCTTAGGTGATGTCGCACAACACTACGGCGACATTCCCGATACCGCTAAGTGGGTTCTATGCTTTGCCATGCTAATGGGCCGCCTAGAGATCTTCACTTTATTGATATTGTTTACCCCTGCTTTCTGGCGAAATTAAGGCCCTTATTAAAAACCGAGAAAATACCAATAAAGCAGACGAGTGCACTGACATAGCGGCCAATAAACCTTATGATTGATCAATAATAAAAATATAAGTGGCTGTCAGACATGCTTAAGCTCTCGTGCTTAAATACACTCTTTCTCA
>NZ_LWEY01000701.1:0-850 GCF_001634935.1 Oleiphilus sp. HI0043
TTCGTTCAGATTACTAATAAAGCTGGCACTGGCACCTTCGGCTTTCTGTATTTCTTCTTCGATTGTCGCTTTGGCAGATTGATGCAAGGCATTGGCCTCACCTCGCGCTTGAGCCATTCTAGAGTTTCTTATGCTTTTCTGCTCCTGAACTCTTTTTCTTTTTTCCGTTCTCGCGATCGTTGCTTGATCAAAATTCTTTTTAATAGAACCGGGAGGCTTCAGCTTTTTAATTTGGATCGCAGTCAACCTGATACCTAAATTCAAGTCCCGTGCCTGCTGTTGAATGGAGTTCTTTAGATAGCTTTGAAATTGAATTCGACCCGTTGTTAACAAGTCGTTAATTGGTTTGCTGGCGATATATTGGATCACCTCAGCGGATGATACTTCAAATAGCAGCGCTTCAGGGTCGAGCGCCTGCGTACGAAAGATGCCAGGCTCCTCTATGGTATATTGAAGTATCAGACTGACCTCCAATAAGTTCTGATCACCCGTTGTCAGTTCCCGCTGAATTGGCGCCGATGTTTCCTCCACCATGTTCAGTTCCATTGAGCGTACCGAAGTCGCCTGTATCTTCTCTACCGTCTCCATGGGCCAAGGTAAATGATAATGCATGCCAGGCAAGACCTGATCGTCGACTATCTTTCCGAATCGCAATAATATTCCACGCTGCTCAGGACCAACAGAGTAAAAGCCACTTAAGAGATATATCAAAGGCAAGAGCCCTAAAAAGATCACCCACAAGACATGCTTATTTGACGCGAGTATATTTCTTAAATCACTTAGCATATGCATCTGACGCTCCGGGGCTCTCCAACAAGCGCTGAACGAGTGGTGACTCACTAGATAGAAC
>NZ_LWEY01000702.1:0-934 GCF_001634935.1 Oleiphilus sp. HI0043
ATACAGAATTCACCTTTCATCATAGACTATTTCTTTAAATTATCTGCTTCGTCCTTTACTATTCTCTTAGAATTCAGTCTATCCTGAAGAATTAGTTGCGGCATTATGCAATAATCCGTCACCTTTTTTCAGCGTTCATTGTAAGTCATTTGTAAACAGTCGGCGCAAAGTTTTTATTTATTGATGAAAGATCGAGAGACCATGGAAACAAATACACAAATTTGCATTATCGGACAGGGCTATGTAGGTCTGCCACTGGCAGTCGAATTTGGGAAGAAATTCCCAACCATAGGGTTTGACATCAAAGAAGATCGCATCAACGAGTTACGCGAAGGTGTTGATAGCACACTAGAATGCTCATCTGAAGAGCTTGCTGAGAGCACACACCTCACCTTCACAACCCAGCTCGATGATATCAAGAATGCTACCGTCTATATCGTCACAGTTCCTACACCGATCGATGACTACAAAACACCAAACCTAACGCCGCTAATCAAAGCGAGCGAGATGCTTGGCAAAGTAGTCAAAAAGGGCGATTACGTTATTTACGAGTCGACTGTTTACCCGGGTGCAACCGAAGAAGACTGTTTACCACTAATCGAGCAAGGCTCTGGTTTGAAGCTAAATGAAGATTTCTTTGCGGGATACAGCCCGGAACGAATCAATCCTGGCGATAAAGAACACCGTGTCACGAACATTCTCAAAGTTACCTCTGGCTCAACGCCCGAAGCGGCAACTTTTATTGATGACCTTTATAAAAGCATCATCGTTGCCGGCACGCACAAAGCAGCTTCTATTCGTGTAGCTGAAGCCGCAAAAGTTATTGAAAACACCCAGCGTGACGTCAACATCGCTCTCGTTAACGAGCTTTCTTTAATTTTTGACAAAATGGGCATCGACACCCTGGAAGTACTCGAAGCCGCTGGCACAAAGT
>NZ_LWEY01000703.1:0-669 GCF_001634935.1 Oleiphilus sp. HI0043
CGAGTACCTGGCCCACCAGAAGATCGCCATTCCTGCCTATAGTACCCTGCAGAAGATCGTCAGTCAGGTGATTAATCAACATCAGCAACGATTGTATGATCAGATCAATGCCGCTTGCAGCCAAAGCTTAAAGAATATGCTGCAGACACTGGTTTCCGATGAAGACCACTTTACATTGAAGCAGCTGCGCGGGAGCGCTCGCAACTTCACCGGTACCGAGCTGCAGAAAGAGCTGGCGGTGTATAACCATATTCAACCGCTAATGGAGGATGTGACGACTGTACTCGACTCGCTTTCTCTGTCCCAGAAAAACCAGCATCACTATGCCGAACGGGTTGATTATTACGGTGCTAAACTTAAGCGTCAGTCGCCTGCTAACCAATGCTTGTACCTGCTGTGCTATCTGCAGTCTCGGTACCAGCAGGGCTTGGAGCGCATTGCGGAAGGGTTCATCCATCACACTCGACAGGTGAAGCAACGAGCGCATCAGATGGCGCAGGAACGGGTTTATCAAGACTGGCAAAAGGCAGCCCGCAACGTGAGTAAAGCCGCTGAGATCCTGCACCTGTTCGTGGATGACCGCATCGACCCTAATACTTCCTTCCACGCGGTACAGCAACAGGCTTTCCAGTTTCTCAGTGCCAACGACCTGAACTCGGTCTGCCGATA
>NZ_LWEY01000704.1:0-974 GCF_001634935.1 Oleiphilus sp. HI0043
TTGTTGGCGCTAGTTTGAGTTTGAAGTATGCCTGGGAAGCCTGGCTAGAAGAATTATCAGNCTATTTAAAGATCCCTGCTGACGCCTTGCAAGATGAGTCTTCAGAATTGGCGCAGAATATGCCCGATTGCCAGTTCCTGTTTGCGCAGAAGCAGGAGCAAGGAAGTTGGTATCAACGCTTGTTGGCTTTATCTGTTGACCCTCTGCTCTACAGAGAAAATTCGCCGCATTCTAGGCAAGCAGCTAGCACAGAAGCAAGTGTGCCTCGAATTGAGGTTATTAATTTGACCGAGACAGCTATTGAAGGTGATAGAGAGCTGACTTTGTTAGAACTTATTGAAGAAGTAAAAACTTATATTCAGCAAAGGCGAGAGCAACAAACAGAATGGTAAAGAAGGCCGCAGGTACTATATAACTTACCTGGTGAGCAGGTTTCTATATAAATTTGGAGTTTGAATGAGTAGCGCATTTTTAGAGATAGTTGAATTAGAAAACGGTAGCTTCGCCTTGAAGCGAATGGATGATGACGGCGAATTCTTGGTCGAAATCCAATTTTCAGAAGAGGTTGAAGGCTTTTTGGGGGAGCATAAAGCAGCGATAGCGAAAGCAATGATCGGTGCGGGTGTTCAAGCTGCCGGGGCACTATCTAAATCGATTGTCGAAGCTGAAGAAAAAGAGCGTGAAGACCGTATATTACATTAATTCGAACAACCCTCGGTTGGACAAAAAACATAAGAGATATAGTTAGGAGTTAGTATGGAACTGGTACAGTTTGAGTTGCAAGATAAAGTAGCCACGATCAAAATTCAAAACGGTAAGGTGAATGCAATTTCTCACCAGGTCATTGCAGAATTGAATGAAGCGCTTGATCATGCTGAAGAGACCGGAGCGGTGGTTATTATCACTGGTCAGGAAGGTATATTCTCGGGTGGATATGATTTGAAAACCATGCAGAAGAGTATGGATCATGCGAC
>NZ_LWEY01000705.1:0-717 GCF_001634935.1 Oleiphilus sp. HI0043
GGTCGTGACGGCCTTTGGTTGATACTTCAATCTGATTGCCTGCTGTATCGATACTTTTACCCGGCAAATGAATGCTTGAGGTCGGCTTCAAAGCCATATGCGCAACAATATCCTGCCCTGTTGAAATACCGCCTAAGACACCGCCCGCGTGATTCGAAAGAAACCCTTCCGGCGTCATCTCGTCTCTATGCTCTGTGCCCTTTTGCTCAATACAATCAAAACCTGCACCAATTTCCACACCTTTTACGGCATTGATACTCATAAAGGCATGCGCCAGCTCGGCATCTAGCCGGTCAAAGATTGGCTCACCCAAACCAGGTGGTACATTGCGTGCAACAACAGAAATTTTCGCGCCAATAGAGTTACCCTCTTTATTCAGCGCTTTCATATAATCTTCCATCTCACCGACTTTACCGGCATCAGGGCAGAAAAATGGATTGTCATTGACGATAGACATATCCACTTTTTCAACTTTAATTGGACCCAGCTGAGACAGGTAACCGTTGATTTCAATACCAAACGATTGCTTCAAGTATTTCTTGGCGATAGCACCCGCTGCAACACGCATTGCTGTTTCTCGAGCAGAAGAACGACCGCCCCCGCGGTAATCCCTGAAGCCATATTTCTGGTTGTAAGCATAATCAGCATGCGCTGGTCTAAAGGTCGTTGCGATATTCGAGTAATCTTTTGAGCGCTGATCCGTATTCTTAATCAACA
>NZ_LWEY01000706.1:0-641 GCF_001634935.1 Oleiphilus sp. HI0043
CTCGCTCACCAAATACCAGCAAAGCACTACCGATTACGCGCTCATTATGAAAAGCAATCAATATCCGACCATAAGCATCCTGCTGCATAGCAAAGCGTGCAATAGGGTCATCTTTGTTACACATCCCCATACTCGCGTATGACTTGCGACGCAATTTCAAGACGGCTTCGTACTCCGCCTGAGTTTCAACAAAACGATACTGAACCAGCTCTTGAATATGCTGGGCATTCATACCCGCTCGACTAATGTCTCGCGGCGTCTTCTGTGCAAAATGGAAGCAATGCTGAGCCAGCTCGTCTTCTGCCAAATACGAAAGTGAGGGCGTTTCAATAAAGCATCTAATTTTATTCTGATCCGTTAACGAAACGTTGGACACCTTACCGACGACATTCTGAAGCTCTTGAATCGAACCCAAGCTATACTTCAGCTCCATACCTTCAAACAAGGTAAACTCTGTGTGAATCCCGCTTGCATAGAAGCCATTGCGAGACAAACTCTCCACCTCAAAATAGGCGTTTTGTTTGTAGACAAAAGGGTGAACCATTTGTCCTTTTAGGCTTTGTTCGGCACTTAAGTGGATAGGATGGAAACGGTCGTGCTTACTGCTCTGTTCGTGCTCAATGACCGCCGCAATTTTTACC
>NZ_LWEY01000707.1:0-579 GCF_001634935.1 Oleiphilus sp. HI0043
CTAAGTGTGTAAGTTCCGGCGATATCCGGATCGACTGACCCAGTCACTGTGATTGAAGCGCTTAGGTCGCCGTCTGCTGCATCTGAAGCGGTCGCACCAGCATCTGTGTATGGCGTCTGTAGTTCGTGTAGCACTGGATTGTCACCAATAAGTGCAATAGAGGGTACTCCAGTATCCACGACGTTTGCAGTTCGAACTACGGTTGCTGCTGCGTTACCAGATGAGTCAGAAACATTATAGGTAAGGGTGTATGCACCTTGCGTATTGGCATCAACAGTTCCGGTAACGCCAATTGCTGTACTGATATCTCCGTCAGTGTTGTCACTGGCTGTTGCGCCTGGGTCGACGAAGATTGTGCCGACTTCGTGATCCAGCGGGTTCGTTGAGTTAAGGGTGATTACCGGAATAGTTGTGTCACTGACAATAACGGTTCTGGTGAGTTGTGTTGCCGCGTTTCCAGTAGCGTCACTTACATTGTAATTGATGCTATACGTACCGGCAGTATTAACGTCAACAGTACCGCTTGTGACGATGTTTGCACTGATATCACCGTCAATTACATCACTAGCAGTTGCGCCA
>NZ_LWEY01000708.1:0-881 GCF_001634935.1 Oleiphilus sp. HI0043
TGAAAGCATTGCCATCTGACCAATGTGAATAAGCTCGGTTGCACCTTCGCCAACGATCTGAACACCGAGAATCTTTTCGCCCTGAGGGTCACATATGATCTTCAGCATACCATCACGTATTCCATTAATCTGACCACGAGAGATCTCTTCAAAATTGGCTTTACCAATCACAATACCGTCACCATGCTCTTTCTTAGCTTGCTGCTCAGTCATCCCAACAGCCGAGAGTTCAGGAATTCCATAGATACCCGAGGGGATCATCTTACTCATTGGACCCACTTCAATTCCTAAAGCATTACAACTCGCTCGTCGTCCCTGCTCCATTGACGCCGAGGCCAATGATGGCGGGCCAATGACATCGCCTGCCGCATAAATATGCGGGACTTGGGTTTGCAACATATCATCAACCGATATATTGCCAAACTCATTTAACTCCAAACCAGCATTGGCAATCTGCAGGTCCTTCACATTTGCTACGCGGCCAGCGGCACAAAGAAGCTTCGCAGATCTAACAATAGTCCCGTCATCGCATCGCGTGATGACTTCAGATAAGCCATCCCACTCAACAGTTTCAACGTTCTTCTCACCTAACCATGTGCCACCCATTTCCTGAAATGAGTCGACAAACTTGGAGGTTAAGTCACCATCCATAAAGCCCAAAGGCAAAGGATACCGGTCAATCATTGTTACCTTAACGCCAAGCGCCTGGAAGATAGAGGCATATTCACTAGCGATAACACCACCACCGAGAACAGTGAGGCTCTTTGGCAAATACAACATTGTTAGGATTGAGTCAGAATCAAAAATATTTTCATGATCGACAGGGATATTATCTGGCTTACGAGGGATCGAGCCGGAAGCAATAACAAAGCTACTGGCTT
>NZ_LWEY01000709.1:0-593 GCF_001634935.1 Oleiphilus sp. HI0043
TTAATTCATGTCTCTTGAAGTGTTTATAGTCAGCATCGGAGCGATGCATTGCTGAAAAATTATCTATTACCTGAGTAATTTAATCAAGTATTCTCAAGCCTCTCCCCAATAATTGAGACATTAGCCCTTCACCAAATCGAACTATTACTTAATATCTTTAAAACAGCACATGTCATCTTCATCAATAGAAGGTACAGCCTCTTTGTTATAACCGTCATCAAGCTTACGTAAGGATTTGCACATTTCATTCATCCGTTCATCAACCATATGCATATGATCCAGCATACTTCTAATCGAACGCGCAACCGGGTCGGGCATCTCATCACTTAAGCCATAAGCATCAAAGCCAAAGTTCTCTTCCATTTTCTTACGCTTACTGTCATCCGGGGTAGCCGTTTCAGGAACTGATTTGAGAATAATTCGTCCCGGGATTCCAACTACGGTTGCTTCAGCCGGGACTTCTTTAGTAACAACTGCATTTGAACCAATCTTAGCATTTTGCCCTACATCAAAGGGCCCAAGTACCTTGGCACCCGCGCCAACCACCACACCATCCTGAAGCGTTGGGTGACGCTTACCTTTGTTCCAACTTG
>NZ_LWEY01000710.1:0-627 GCF_001634935.1 Oleiphilus sp. HI0043
AACGACTGACCGAACGCACCTGGTAAACCCGCGACAATCCCTGCAAATATCAACAAGGAAATACCGTTACCAATACCACGCTCTGTAATCTGCTCTCCCAACCACATAAGGAAGACAGCACCACAAACAAATGTAGAGATCGCAAGGAAGTAGAAACTAAAGCTATCAGTGAAGGTCACACCTTGAGAGGCAAGACCTACCGACATACCTGAAGCCTGTATCAACGCTAAAGCAACTGTGCCATAACGCGTATACTGACTAATCTTTCTACGACCCGCTTCGCCTTCTTTCTTAAGCTGTTCAAGAGTAGGGCTTACAGCAGTTAACAACTGCATAATGATCGATGCAGAAATATAGGGCATGATTCCCAAGGCGAAGATACTCATTCGCTCCAATGCACCACCAGAGAACATGTTAAACAAGCTCAAAATAGTACCTTGGTTTTGCTCGAATAGCGCGGCTAGTCTCTCTGGGTTGATGCCTGGCACTGGAATGTGCGCACCAACTCGATAAACCAGGATTGCAGCGAACACAAACCATAATCTTGATTTGAGTTCTGCAAAACCTTTACCTACGCCCGAAGGCAATGCGTTTGACTTCGCCATGGGTATTAATCCTCTACCTTTC
>NZ_LWEY01000711.1:0-735 GCF_001634935.1 Oleiphilus sp. HI0043
CCCGCACTCGCGGCTTTGGATGAACGCTCCCAATTTGCAGAACATTACTTATTGAAGCTAGCTTCTAAACGTTCCTCTTACGGTGAGCACTTGGTAGCCTCGAAGCAGTCTGATGGTTTAGGTATTTATGCGATTAGTCCTGAAAGTCACACCGCTTTATGGGATGAGTATTTAGCTTTTCAACCAGACCTGGCGAGTACCGTACGGGGTTTGGCTTCGCAAAGGGCATTTTTGGAAAACCCTCATGCTGAACTTGCAACCAATCTTGTTTATGCAAGCGCGATAGCCTGGTTGTTGACTCAGTACCGTAAGAATTGTGAGCAAGACCCGGTATCTGGATATGAGGATATTGCCTGATTTTCAAAGCAATTCTTAGAACGGCTTTACCTTGGCTATCTCTTCTTTCAAGCGTCGCTTATATTCATCCTGATCTTCGATATCTTTTAACTTTGCATAGATGGTTTGTAAGTCTTGTTTGTACTGTTTCATCTTCTTTACATCGTCGCTTAAGAAAATCGTATAAGCTTTCATTGAAAAGCCCAAGACCAGGATGAAAGGGAGCGATAGAAGTGAAATGGAATGTAGGGTCAGAACCACTAGCCACTTAAGCAAGCCAGAAACACTGTTCCTGTTATACAACGGTAAAGTGAGGGCGTTGGTCCAGACTGAATAGTTTTTTCGAAGAGCTTCAAGAGCTTTTTTGTGGCCGACCCAAGACGGTGTAAACATCGCAAG
>NZ_LWEY01000712.1:0-831 GCF_001634935.1 Oleiphilus sp. HI0043
CCAAAGTTACGGTCTCGCTCCCGATAACTAGTGTGCTCAGAAAAAGAAGCGGTAACCAGAATATTTGCCTACTAATTTTCATTTTATGTCCTATGCTATTGTTAGCTGTGCAAAAAATTAAAAAGCACGTGTAATAACAAGTACTTTATTGCGTAAACTGAGTGTTGCGTCAAAAGTACAAATCGTTGCTCAGGGTTTTACCTATTTGCTTAAGTATCAAGCATTCTGCTAAATACTTAAGCAAGTAACATACCGCTCTGAACATCGTTAGGGGAGCTATATATATGGCCGGTATTCTGGACAGTGTTAACCAACGAACTCAGCTCGTTGGGCAGAATCGACTGGAATTATTGTTGTTTAAGCTTCAGGGTCAGCAGATATACGGAATTAACGTTTTTAAGGTTAAAGAAGTATTGCAGTGCCCTAAGTTAACTATGATGCCACAACGACATCCTGTTGTTCGCGGTGTCGCGCATATTCGTGGTGGAACTATCCCTATTATGGATATGGGGATGGCAACAGGACAGATGCCGATTGCGGAAGAGACAATTCCCAATAGCTTTGTCATTATTACTGAATACAACAGAAAGACTCAAGGCTTCCTGGTTGGTGATGTTGAACGTATCGTTAACCTTAATTGGGAAGAGATTCATCCGCCGCCAAAGGGTGCCGGACGCGAAAATTACCTGACTGCCGTCACTCGTATCGATAATAAGCTTGTAGAAATTATCGATGTAGAGAAGATTCTTTCTGAAGTGGCGCCTGTAGAAGAAACCGTTAACGAAGAGTTCGTAGAACAGGTGTGTGAACGTGATAGTGAATCGCCGCCTA
>NZ_LWEY01000713.1:0-645 GCF_001634935.1 Oleiphilus sp. HI0043
ACCTTGGCACTTCCCTGGACACCAGAAAAACTTTCTTTAACCAAGGTTTGAACCCGATCATGGATATATTCCCAGGGAATACTCAGCCCCAACATCCCCCTTACTATCTTACCTTTATCCTGAATAGGAGCCGCAATAACAATCTGCTTAACCCCCGTCGTAAAGGAGATCATCGGGTTAGAAATATAGGCTTCAGGCGAATCAGGATCTTCAGGGTGAATACTCACCTGCCAATAGTCGCGAGAGCGAATATTTTTAGGCTTCGAGTCTGGTTATTTATCATCAAAGGTTCGAATCCCTCCTTGTAGCAGATTCGCACCAGAAGTGTTATAGAAATGTCCGTTGGGTAAACCAATAATGAACTTCTCAAACTTAGGTTTCAGGAAGGTCAATTCACGCTTTAGATAAGGCATGAAGGTTTCGAACTAAAGGCCAGAAAGCTCTGCAGAACGAGCGTATTCCTGCACCAATGACTCACCATGGTCAAACTCAAACTGAAGACCATTAGCAACGAGCATTAAGCTCTTCTGCGCAATTTCTACGGTAGACTCAGTAACTTGTGCCTTGCTGTGAAGGTAGGTTTGAAAGGATATCACCAGCGAAGGCAATAAGCCGACAACTAATAGAGTAAGTAGAAGCTGATCT
>NZ_LWEY01000714.1:0-886 GCF_001634935.1 Oleiphilus sp. HI0043
TAAAAACCTTGATGACGAACGTCGTTTGATGGGAGCGTTGACCCACTTATCTGCGCAGATTGAACAGACAATATCGGAAACAAATTATCGCTTCTCAGCGACTGAAGCATACTACCATTTAGCGATGAGCAGGCTCGAAGAGTTAAAGGAAAGCGAGGTTTGCGGCTTACAGACACTGAGTGAGTTTCTAAGTCGTCGTTTAACGCCAGCTTACTTAACATGTGAAACCATAGAGAAAGATTTGGATGACTTGTCGCGCAGAATTGATAGAGCCAGTGAATTACTGCGAACGCGCATGAACCTCACAATAGAATCGCAGAACCAGAATTTACTGCAGTCCATGAACCGCCGTGGCAAGCTGCAGCTGCGTATGCAACAGGCTGTTGAAGGCTTATCTGTAGCAGCGATCAGTTATTATCTGGTTGGCTTGGTGAAGTACGTCGCAGAGTCTGCAAAATCAGGCGGCTTAATCGAAAGCAGCACGCTGGTTACCGGTATTTCAGTACCTTTTGCTATTGGTTTTGTGATGTTTGGTTTGGGACGAATGAAACGCAAGCTACATAAGGAAAATGAGAAACTGAAGGGAAATAATTAAATGGCTCTTAACCGAGTAGACCGTAGGCAGAGCCTTCCACGGCTCGCTGGCGGGTTAGCACGGAGAGTCCATATAAGGGGTGGAACCCTCTGCTTACGTTCGTTAAAAACTAAAAATTTCCAGCGATATTCTTCATGCGTTCAAGCATAGAGCGCAAGCCATTGCCTCGGGTTGGGCTGATATGACGCATCAGATCCATGTCATTGAATATTGCTTCAACATCTTTAGCGACGATTTCGGCAGGTGAGCGTGCATTAAGTGTCGCCAGTACAACAGAGGCAAGGCCTTTGA
>NZ_LWEY01000715.1:0-2286 GCF_001634935.1 Oleiphilus sp. HI0043
GTGATGCTGTTGAACAGTTTTTTGATTTGGTTCTCGAAGGCAACTTGGATGATGATCAAGTATTGAATCAAATGTCAGCACTAACAACAGGCAAAATTAAAGAACGAATCGACTCTAGAAAGAGAATTAGTAAGTTTAAGAAGATTTCTAAAACCATTAACGAGGCAAATGGTTCGATTGAAACCGATGGTTACGACATTGATGGAAGTGAAGCCAATGTCACTCTTCTCATTGTAGGTGAAGATGACAACGGAGAAGAAATTAAAGACGAATCAACTGTGGAATTACGAAGTGAGAATGGTCAGTGGTTGATATATAGCATGAAGGGTGCTTAGGACAAAATCATAAAGAGATAAAAACTAATAAATCAATAAAAGGAAATACACATGAAACGAGTAGTAGCGATTGCATTATCTGCATTATCGATAAACGCATCAGCAGGATTCATATCTCAAGATTCTGGCTTTGGTGTTGATACTATAACCTTGCACGAAGAAACGGGGTTAGAGTGGCTGGACTTAACAGCCACACAAGGTCGTACAGTTAACGATGTGCTAGGTCAGCTTGATACAGGTGGCGATTACTCTGGTTTCCGTCATGCTACCTTCGATGAAGTAATCACAATGCAAGAAGGCTTTGGTATTACTTACAATCTTTCTTCTTTTGATCATGCAGTTGGCCAGCAAAACGCTAGCATTGCAGCAATGGCAAATTATCTAGATTTCTTTGGTGCTACTGGTACTAATGAGGATGATGTATTCGGATTCGGTACAGTAGTTCGCGATAACGGTGAAGATCGTACTTTCTGGTCAATTTATGATAACGATGCAAGTGCTTTGTTTGATACAGATACTGGTTATTTACAAGATATATTCTTTGCTCAAGCACGCAATATTTCAGATCCATTCACTGGACAATTTTTGGTTCGATCTGACGTATCGCAAGTATCAGAGCCAAGTACGTTTGCGTTGCTAGGTCTTGGAATGGCTGGGTTGGGTTTTGCCAGACGTAAAAAAGCTTAAGTGTAATAAATAGGGATAGATATTATGAACGATACAATTCAGCAAGCTCGTCTTCAAAATCAAATGAAGAACCCAATCGTCGCGTTAGCTCTAGGTTTTTTTATTCCCGGAGCAGGGCAGATGTATGCGGGTTCAATGATGTGGGGAGTAATTAATTTAATTCTAATCGTTGTTTTGGCGGTAACAGTGATTGCTTCGCCAGTCGCCTTCATTCTTTGGCTTGTTTCTTTGTTTTTGGGATACAAGGGAACAAAGCAATTCAACGATAAGGTGTTGGACGGAGCTGAGGCTTCCTCATAATTTTTCTCTAATATTTTGCCCCTAAATTTGTTTAGGGGCTTCATGTTTCTTACCTCTCATCTCAAAGTACTAATTTATAAAAATGAATATAAAAATTTTATTGTCTCTATTTCTAATATTAATTCTTTCAGCCTGTTCAGAATCGGAAGATTCTCCTGCTTCGGATGAAGATATCTTAGGTTTTGTCGAGCAAACAAACTCTTCAACCTATTATTTGAATTTAGGTTTCAATTTTCAGAGTGAAGGAATTATTAGATACGATACCAATTCAAAAATACCATTATATTTCGTTTCAAATGGTGGGGTTGAACCTGATCAAAAAATCATCTCCGCGATTAACGAAATTGAAGATCGTTTAGGTGATATTTTCGAAGATATCGTTTTGATTGATTATGATTTGTCAGTGTTTAAAGATCATACGAGTGATGGCAATGAGCCAATTTATTCTAATAGACTTGGCGATGATGATGGGTTTCAAAGTTTTCTTTCAGAAAATAATATGAATTATGGAATCGCTATATCAGAAGGTACTTCGTTTCGACCTTCTGGAGCTGATCCATCATCTTATTGCGGGAATTATTCACGAGCACCTTATGCCGGTGGTAATCGGTTAAGGCTTGATGAATCGTATGCCATTAGCTCTGAGTACCTAGGGTGGGTAAACTTAGGAAATGGGACTTGCTCATGGAGCGGAGATTATGCTTTGCATGAAATAGCTCATGCATTAGGAATGTTTGGTCATTTTGATCCCCATTTCGGGTTATGGGATGCAACTGCAATGGATGTTCTTGCAACCATTTATAACAACCCGGCGGGAACTCCGTACGACCAAGTTGTTGTTTTGAGGGCTGATTAGCAGATAAAGCTCGATATAGAATTTAGTAGTAGTGAGCATAGGTTTAACTTTTTGGCGATTCAGTTATCTAAGCTATGCTCAAATCTTTACAGGTTGGTACATATAGAA
>NZ_LWEY01000716.1:0-1706 GCF_001634935.1 Oleiphilus sp. HI0043
ATTAATAGGTATAAAACGGCCTACAGATTACCTCAGGCCTGTGAGTGAATCAATAGCTCAGGGTGCATGCTAGCTCGCTATTTGAGACTCTCATAGCTTTAAATATAGCAATTTTAGCCAAGGCAGCTGCTTAAGCTAAAAAAGACTACATTTTTTTGCTAAGACAGGTATATTAATTGAGGGCTAGGAATACTTAGCTCAATGCGAACAGGATGTTTGCAGAATCTATTTCTATACTTTTTAAAAGGACTTAAAAATGAAGAACTTTCTTAAGCGCCCAACGATGGCGCTATCTGTGTTATTGGCTTCCTCATCACTTCAAGCTTTACCTGTTTATATCAATGAGTTTCACTATGATAATCAGGGGGCTGATCAAAATGAGTTTGTTGAAATAGCAGGCTTAAGTGGTACAGACTTACTTGGTTGGCAACTCGAGTTTTATAATGGCAATAATGGCCGACGTTATATGTCATGGGACTTATCTGGTAGTTTTTCCGATCAGCAGGCAGGCTATGGTGTGTTAGCCTTTACCGGCTCTGGTGGTCTGCAAAATGGTGGCAATGATGGTATTGCCTTGGTAAATAATCTGGGCGACTTAGTACAGTTTATTAGCTACGAAGGCTCCCTTGTCGCAACAAATGGTTCAGCTTTGGGCGCCACAAGTATCGATGTTGGCGTTGTAGAGTCACCGTCTACGGCTTTGGGTAGCTCAATACAGTTAAGTGGCACAGGAGAAAGCTCTGAAGCGTTTGCTTGGGTCTTGGGGCAAGCTTCCCAAGGGGCTTTTAATACCGATCAACTTTATCAGGCGCCTATTGTTTCTGGTCCTGTCGTACCAGATATTCCGACATTCACTGAGCCGGGTTCAAACCCTGATGTGGTATCGGTACCAGAACCTGCCAGCTTAAGCCTGCTGGGCTTGGGGTTACTCTTACTTGGTCAAATACGCCGGGGCGCTAAAATGCGAAGTTAGGGGAAGTAGGCGCTCGGTTTTGCAACAAGCTGAGCGCCTTGGATGACGTTTGGGCTAGGAAATGCCAGCTAACTTGGCTCTCATTGCTGCGATGGTTGCCTGATAGTCATCGGTATTGAATATGGCTGAGCCGGCAACAAAAGTGTCGGCACCAGCTTGTGCTATCTCGGCTATATTGTTGATATTGACGCCACCGTCAATTTCCAATCGGATATCTTTACCTGAATCATTAATCAACTTGCGTGCTTGTCGAAGTTTATCGAGTGTACCAGGAATAAACTTTTGGCCGCCAAATCCGGGGTTAACGGACATGAGCAAAACCATATCGAGCTGGTCAAGGGTATGGTCAAGGTAGTGTAAGGGGGTAGCCGGGTTAAAAACTAAGCCCGCCTTGCAGCCACCATCTTTGATGAGTTGTAATGAGCGATCAATATGCTCAGAAGCCTCTGGATGAAAGGTGATATAGGTCGCACCAGCATCGATAAAGCTTTTGATCATATCATCGACTGGCTTCACCATTAGGTGAGCATCAATTGGAGCTGTCACGCCGTGCTTTCGAAGCGCCTCACAAACCATTGGGCCAATTGTCAGGTTAGGGACATAATGATTATCCATCACATCGAAGTGAACGATATCAGCACCGGCTTCGAGAACATTCTCGACTTCTTCACCTAGGCGTGCAAAGTCGGCAGAAAGAATAGAGGGGGCGATCAAAAATTGGCTCATGGTTTCC
>NZ_LWEY01000717.1:0-1471 GCF_001634935.1 Oleiphilus sp. HI0043
AAGCTATATGAAGAATTTAGTGCTTTTGTTAAAAAAGAAGAAAAGAAATCTAAGATTGTCGAGCAAAGAACAAAGGAATCTGAAATTGGCCAAATTAAGTCTCGCCAAGCTCAAAAATGTGTCGAAGATAAGCTAGATTCATTGCTAGATAGCTCTCAAATTTCTATTCCTGACTTAGTCCTTGAAACAATTCGCGGTGGCTGGAGTCGCGTTATGTTTCTAGCATACCTGAAAGACGAAGAAGAGCATCAGTGGGAACACAGCTGTAAAACAGCCGAGAACCTAATCTGGTGTTTGCAGCCGTTTGAAAAACCTAAAGATCGCCAGTACTGGATCGCCATTGCCCCTAAAGTATTAAAAGAGCTTAAGTCAGGTCTTGAAGAAGTTTCCTATAATACAGCCGATCTTGACCAGGCACTTGTCGAGATTCGCTCAACACTCACAAACACATTTAAGCAAAACTCATTTAACTTGAGTCATAATATTGTTCCTCCTGTAAATGAGGAGAACGAGCCAAAGGCTGAAACTGCAATTGAGCGCCNACAAGCATCGATAGACTCCAGTTTAAATAAATATATTGAGCAAATTGAGCAAATTGAAGTTGGCACTTGGTTTGAGTTTACAAACAACGATAGCAAACAGCGATGCAAGCTGTCAGCGGTCATCAATGATGCAGATAGCTATATTTTCGTCAATCGCATGGGGCTAAAGTCTTGTGAAAAAACCAAAACCGACCTGGCGAATGATCTAAAAAGGAAGCACACAATTGTTCTAGAGCAAGGACTGCTAATTGATAGAGCCATGAACGCACTAACCAGTAGCCTAAGCCAGAAAGCAAGTACACTCTAATTTGTGAATACCGAGAGCAACCAAAGTCTTCGGCTCAGCTTAGCGGCTTTCGCTGCCATTTTGATTCACACAATCTTGGCCCTATTGATCTACTGGCTCGACATATCATTCCTTGAAACCAAGGAAAAGACTATCCCCTTCAAGCTAGTATCTGCAGACAGAAGCTCGCAATTTTCAAGCTCATCACTTAGCGCCGAAGAAAACTCACGCGCAGCACAAGAATATTTAGCGACACTTAACCAATCGCAATTTAAAAGCGACACCCAAACTAAACGTGACTCCTCATCAAAAGGCAGCCTAAGTCCTAATCAAAATGCCGTGAAGAAGCTGTCGGACAAACACACTCGGCTAGACAGCCCTGCTTTTCGTGGATCTAATCCAAGCACGGCAATTCACGGATTACAAAATATTTTCAGCCGCGATAAGCAAAGCCTTAAACCCAGCCAGACAAAACAAGTCTCGAGCAAGGAACTTGAGCAACTCAGCGACTACGAGATTTTACTTTTGAGCGCACTCAGGAAGGACTCTCTATACGACCCTTTTCATGCGGTAATGAACACTCACAAACGTAAAGAAGTTGCCTATACAATAACGCTTCGCTTATTCCCCAATGGAGCAATAA
>NZ_LWEY01000718.1:0-1259 GCF_001634935.1 Oleiphilus sp. HI0043
CCTTCCTTTCTGCTTCACCCCCGCTCAAGCCGAAGAGCTTATGGTGTACTCATCGCGTAATGCGAGTTATCTAACACCGATGTTCAATCGCTACGCTTCTGAATCAGGCGTTTCGGTCAGCTACATCATTAACAACAGTAGTGAAGCACTCATCCGAAAGCTCGAAGCTGAAGGAGAGGAAAGTCCAGCGGATATCTTCCTAACGACAGGCGCACTCAATCTGTCACTGGCCTCTCAAAAAGGCGTGCTTGCCAGTATCTCTTCTCGTATCCTGAAAAAAACACTGCCTGAACACCTTCGTTCAAAAGATGATGACTGGTTTGCAATAGCGAAACGCGCCCAGGCGATTGCTTATCACCCTGAAAAGCTTAGCGAATCTGAACTGCAGACTTATGCCAACACCTACGCCGCTCTCGCCGATAGTAAATGGAAAGGCAAGCTGTGTTTACGCTCATCAAGAACTGAGTATTCCCAATCACTGCTAGCAGACCTAAGCCACCGTTATGGCGAAGCAAAAATGCAGACGATAATGAAAGGCTGGGTAAGCAATCTCGTCCATTCACCTATGTCGGACGACTTGGAATTATTCACTGCACTGGAAACAGGAGCTTGTGAGCTAACAATCGCCTACTCCTATTACTTGCCTCGTCACCTTTTGACTCACCCGAATTCTAAAATAGAACTCTTCTGGCCTGAACAGAAAGACGGCGGTGTGCATATCGACATCACCGGCGCAGGCGTCGTAGCCGATTCCGACAATAAAGAACTCGCGCAAGATTTTTTAGAATGGATGCTATCTAAACAAGCACAACCCCAATACTCTCGACTCAGCATGGAATACCCGGCTCACCGAAGAGTCTACCCGGACCGAGCTGTCGCCAAGCATGGAAAATTTAAAGAGAACAAAACCCATGTTGAAGAGTTTTCGCCTTATCAAAGCACTGCGAATGCTATCGCGAGGAAAGCTAGGTATAAGTAAGCAATGTCTGGCTAGGGGTATGAAGTTTTCAATCGTAGCCTGTTTTTAACAGACATGGTCGGCTTGGCCGTTAAAGTGCCACAGGCACACCTAATAGGCCATTATCAATATGGCCTCATTGTCCTGATTTAAGGCTGTCGCAGATTTTTGACTTTGAGCACGCAGCTTTATTAAATTACCGATAACGGGTTAGCCAATATCTCCTTGAGCCTATTCGGCGTATCCATTCTTACACCAAGTATACTTATGACACCTACCCCACCACTTTTAAGCTCCTTCA
>NZ_LWEY01000719.1:0-855 GCF_001634935.1 Oleiphilus sp. HI0043
TGGAATCTTCAAACCCCATGGTTTAAAGGCATTATCTACACCCGTTAAGCTTAACTCTAGCTCGGGGAAGTGACGACGAATCACGTCAACCATGGTGTTATTTTCTACCCAGTCGATACCTTCTTGCGTGTACACTTCAGGTGTATAGCTTTCAGTATAGAAACGGTCTGTCATCAAACGACGAGAAGCATTCAGGATAAAGACCTGGAAAGCCGTCTCACCAAAGGCAAAGCCATCAGGACGCACTGTTTCAGCTAGCTGACCCACCAAAGCATCGATCTGCTCAATGTCATTGTTATAAACACGCTTCAATTCAGTCAAAGTTGTAGGGTCTTCAGTTAAATCCTCAAACTTGGTAATCGGATTCAAACCAATCTGGCGACGGAATTCGTTGTAACGTGGTACACCACGCTCACGGTCACGAATAATATCGATTGTTGCCAAGTCAATATCGCCAATTAACGGCATTGAAAGGTTACGCAAAAACTCAGGATAGTTGTTTAGCGTCAAGGAACCTGGGTGAGTAATGCCGAAGGAGTACCATAGACGATCGCCGCCCTGATTATCGAGAATATCTTCTGCATCGCCATCACGCGTGTCTTCAATATTGATACGCTCAGAAACAACATTTGAACCGATATCGTAGATATCTACCGCATCACGTAGTAATGGGTGCATACGATAAACCGCAACGAATTCCTCAGTCAGTACATAAGGAACATCATAATTATTTGGTTTGCTTTGGCCAACCAAACCACCAAGGATATGGTCAATTGCGCCTGGCGTGCTTAACTGTTCAGCTTTTTCAGGATCAAATAATGCGATGGTGTTAATGAGCCAGGAATTAGGACCTTT
>NZ_LWEY01000720.1:0-850 GCF_001634935.1 Oleiphilus sp. HI0043
GTTGTATGTGCGATAGGTGTTAAGAGGTCTAGAGAGTTTTCTGAACTTGCTGACTATGTTGCTTCTCAGTATTTGATTTATGTGTGTTTTTTCTTTGCCTAAACTCTTTACTTTGGTTGGGCAGGAAAAGACATAAGGGCAGTTGTCTTGTGTTTTGGCGATTGCTCGTCTCTTGTCGATTAATTCTTTTAGATCGCCTTTTATCTCAAATCTTATTTTTTGAGGTACTTGGTCTTCTTGGGTTTTGTTGGGGGTTACGCATATCCAGTTATCTCTGATGGCGGTAAACCTGAGTTTTAAAAGGTCTCCTTGCCGCAACCCGGTTAGTAGTGCTCCTTTCAGTAAATCCTGCATCCATTCCGGTGCATTTTCGTATACATCTCTGAACTGATCTGAAGACATTTTGTCGCGTTTTTTTGTGTTTGTCTCACGAACCCCGTCACTCTTCATTGGCGGGGTGTAATCGAGTAATTTTCCTAGGTTGTATTTTTCGGGTGGGATAAGACCTTTTCTTTTTGCGAATTCGTAGATCTGCGTTACTACTGTTTTGTGTTTTTTAAATGCATCATGTGATAGTTCTAGCGAGTCAAAGCAGTTTGACCAATCCTTCATTTCAATGTCGATCAGGGCCTTGTCCCTAAAGTGATCTTCTAGCCGCTTTGTTACGCGCGTTTTATTGTAGAGAGTTTGATCTTTGAATTTGTGCGCAAGATATTCACCTTCAAACCTGAAAATGACATTTTTAAAGCTTGGTTCATTCTTGTTGTCTCGTCTTTCTGCATCCAGTTTTATGGATAGTGCTTCTATGCGCAGTTTTTCCTTATGAAGCTCGTATTTTTCATTAAGTTGT
>NZ_LWEY01000721.1:0-1015 GCF_001634935.1 Oleiphilus sp. HI0043
ATAAATAATCAATCGAACCTTAACACGCAATGGAGCTGCGTATGTTACACCACGCTGAATACACTCTTTTACGTCAAATGCGGGTTCACCCAAACGGTAGCTCACATATTCTAATGCAGCATTACCTGAGAAGCTCAAAATTGGAAAAACTGACTTGAATGCAGCGTGAAGACCAACATCGTCACGAGACTCTGGGTCATTGTCACTCTGCAAGAAGCTTAAGTACGAGTCTATTTGAATAGACAAAAGATACGGCACATCCATGACGGTTGGTAACACGCCAAATTCTTTACGAATACGCTTTTTCTCTGTATACGAGTAGGCCATTTATATTCCCCAGTTTTGTGACTTAACGGTCTGAATTGTTGAACGGTTGACACCGTTTAATAACAGGCTATGTTTAGAAAGAGATACTTATTGCATGCTCAAGGCTTTGCCAAATATTCCTTTCTAACAAACCTTCTTATAGTTTGTTCTATGATGCTTGTTAGCATCAATATAATGAAAGCTATCTACTAACTAACAACAGAAAAAGGCCGGCAGCAAATGCTACCAGCCAATTTCGTTAGGATGCGTGTGCTTCTGCATGCATCAAATAACTATAATTATAGTTACTTAACTTCAACAGATGCGCCAGCTTCCTCAAGCTCTTTCTTAGCAGCTTCAGCGTCGTCTTTGCTAACGCCTTCTTTAACAGTAGATGGAGCACCATCAACCATTGCTTTCGCTTCTTTAAGGCCAAGACCTGTAAGAGCACGAACTGCTTTGATTACGTTAACTTTCTTGTCGCCAGCGCCTGCAAGAACAACGTCAAACTCAGTCTGTTCAGCGGCAGCAGCACCACCAGCGTCACCGCCAGCAGCAGGAGCAGCAGCTACAGCAGCAGCTGCAGATACGCCGAATTTCTCTTCCATTGCTTCAACTAGTTCAACAACGTCCATTACGCTCATTTCAGCGATTGCATTTAAAATATCGTCTTTAGATAGAGACATGGTCCCATTCTCCTAAATGTAAG
>NZ_LWEY01000722.1:0-835 GCF_001634935.1 Oleiphilus sp. HI0043
TTGGCAAGGCCAGGAGTTACTTCCTTTCGACTCGATTTACTTTTTTAGATCCGATATGACGTACCTTACCGTTGTCCATGCAAACGGTGAAACCCTCACTGACCAAGCATGAAAGGTGTGGGAACAAGCTCACCCAGACCAGCTCCTACGTGCCCATCGCAATACACTGGTCGATGCCAAACACATCTCAGCAATGCACAAGAGCTCCGATGGCCACTACTACATACATATACGCAATACCGACTTTCGCATTCTCGTCAGTCGTCGACACGTAAGCGAACTCAAGCAAAGAATAAGTGAACAATCCTTTCAAGCCTAAGACTGCAACTAAGCACCTTCTAGAATAAAAATGAGCTTCCACTCAACAACTTAGAGAACCTGTTCACACTTTATCCTCTCTCTTTACCTCAATAAATGAAGTTTTTCGAAATACCCTCTCGATCTAACCAAATGTTACACACCGCTACAGGGAGATCTCTTATCATTGAATAGGTAGTCTTCATCAAATGGAGTGGACGATTTGAACAACACACACACATCAACAATGACCAAGCGCGCTTTGTTCGTAATAGGCTTGTTATGTCTGTGTCTGTCATTTAATACTCTAGCTTTTGAAAACTCACGCAGCAATAGCGGTGATGATGATACTATCCTCATCGAGAGCTCATCTGACACTAAATTTTCCTATAGTACAGCGTTCAAATCGTCCACTCCATTTGATGAAGACTACCTATTCAATGATAAGAGATCTCCCTGTAGCGGTGTGTAACATTTGGTTAGATCGAGAGGGTATTTCGAAAAACTTCATTTATTGAGGTAAAGAGAGAGGATAAAG
>NZ_LWEY01000723.1:0-1400 GCF_001634935.1 Oleiphilus sp. HI0043
CAAATGGGGACTGGCTTTACCTGGAACACGCAAGATCGAGAAGCAGATATCGAAGCGGCCGAAAAAACCTGGAAGGTAGCGGAGAAAATGCTTGCAGATGACAGCTACAACTTGGTCGTGCTGGATGAGCTGACCTATATGATTGCCTATAAATACCTTGAAGAAGAACGAATTCTTTCTGCTTTGCGAGATAGGCCTTTTGAGCAAAGCGTGATTGTTACCGGACGAGGTGGTGGCTCTGCGTTGCAGGAGTTAGCTGATACGGTATCAGAGATTAAAGAGATCAAGCACGCCTATAAGGCGGGCGTTAAGGCTCGTGAAGGGGTTGATTATTAGGCGCTGAGCAAAAGTAAATGAGTACTGTTTTATCTTTTGATTAGCAATACTGTGTCGTAAGAGATGACCTCTAGCTGGCAGTCGAACAATGCAGCAATATATTGAAAGGTTTTAACGGAATAGAAGCTGATGTGAGTTGGGTCTTTCGTATACTGCCAATTCACGATGCCTTGCTTTGGGGGTTGTTTTGTCATAATGCCCAAGACTCCTTTCTTTTTCAGCATCTTAAACAAGAGCTCAAATACCTCTTTTGGCTTGCTCAGATGTTCGACAACCTCTGTACTGGTAATAAAGTCGTAGCGGCCACTTAAAGGGCTTTTGTCTGGCATGTAGAAAGGATCGTACTCTTCTACGTTAAAGCCCTTTTCACGCATCATGATTGATAAAGTTGGTCCGGGTCCGCAGCCGAAATCAAGCCCATTGGCAAAGGGTTCTAGTTGAGATATCAGCGGCATAGATAACTTCTCTAGAAAGCGCCGATATCCTTTGTCTTCGGGGTTGTTTTCATGCAAATCATAGATTGATTTTTCATACCCGGGCGAGATGTGAAACTGCTTAGGAACAAATATCAGGTCACAGTGCGCACAGTTAAGGTATTCTCTGTCTACTTTGCTGTGTGAATCTCGGTGAATAGCCCTTGTTTCTTTTGACAAGCATAAAGGGCATTCATGAGTAGTTGGGGGTGGGGTATCAGGCCTGGCCAATGCGATGGGTGGATCCGTAACTTTGCTCTTTACCTTGTTGGCCATAAAGATTTTGCGTTTTGTTTTGGCCGCGGATGATTGTCATCAACTTATTCGTGCGCTGTAAGGAGCGACTAATAATGCTTCCGTTGACCTGGTTAGTATCTTTGCATTGTTGCATTTTCTCGCGGGAAGTTTGCCATAAGTTAACTAAATCATCATCATTTAGTGTTTGTAGCTTTTCCTCAACGTGTCCAGGTTTAATGCCAAGCCCAGACTCGGCTATTAACCTGGCCTTAATTTTTCCGCGAGACTCTAATTGTTGGACAGTTTGAGTTTTGTGTTTGGATAATAGAGAAATTTGATCGGTGTTGCGCGTTG
>NZ_LWEY01000724.1:0-1107 GCF_001634935.1 Oleiphilus sp. HI0043
TAGTGATGTTGACCCTGATGCTTTGCCTGATGGCTGGACAGATCTTGCGGCGGTGCAGAGGAAAGAAAGCTCAGAGAATCCGGGTAGTACCTTGAGGAGTCGTCCTTCCGAGGCTTTCTGTTATTTTTATACCTCTGGTACGACCGGGCTGCCGAAAGCGGCTATTTTGACTCATGGACGTTTTATGAAAGCCTTTGGTGGTGCGGGACTGGCATGTTTACAGCTGACACCGCGTGACCGAGCTTATGTGACCTTGCCATTTTATCATGGTACAGCCTTGGTAGTTGCATGGGGCAGTGTCTTGGCTGGTGATGCCTGCTTGGTTATGGCGCGACAATTCTCTGCTAGTAGATTTTGGTCTGAGGTAAGACGAACGCAAGCAACTGCTATTTGTTATGTTGGTGAGTTGTGTCGCTATTTGATGTCTCAGCCAGAAAGTGCTGATGATAAAAATCATCAGGTAAGAATGATTTTTGGTAACGGTTTGCGAGCAAACCTGTGGGCGGGTTTTAAACAGCGCTTTGGTGTCGATAAGGTGATGGAGTTTTATGGCTCTAGTGAGGGGAATGTAGGTTTTCTCAATATATTCAATCATGATTTTACCGTTGGCTTCACGACAATCCCTTACGCCATTGTCGAGTATGATTTAGAAGAAGATTGTCCAGTCAGGCATCACGATGGCTTCCTGCGACGGGTCAAAAAAGGACAGGCGGGATTACTATTGGGTGAAATTACCGATAAAACCCCTTTTGATGGTTATACCGACCCAGAGAAAACCGAACGCACCATCTTGAGAAATGTCTTCAAACAGGGGGATGCTTGGTTTAATACCGGTGACTTGATGCGAGATCAAGGCTTCAATCATGCCCAATTTGTTGATCGCCTGGGTGATACTTTTCGTTGGAAGGGTGAGAACGTTTCGACAACTGAGGTCGAGAATGTATTGGCTCAGATGACTGCTGTAGCTGATGCTGTGGTTTATGGTGTCGAGATACCCGAGACAAACGGTAGAGCGGGAATGGCATCTATTACGCTTGAGAAAGGTGCTCATTTTGACTCTTCAGAGGTCTACCAACATTTAAGTGAGAATCTGCCCGCATATGCCCG
>NZ_LWEY01000725.1:0-949 GCF_001634935.1 Oleiphilus sp. HI0043
CTCGTTAAACCCACGGCTACTAGCAGCATGATTAGGAAAGAAGGCAGGGTAAACCCTACAAAAGCCAAGACTCCTCCAAGTAAGCCCATACGATGAAGGCCTATAGCGAATCCTACCTGACTAGATCCGGGGCCAGGTAGAAACTGGCTTAAAGCGATTAGCTGGCTATATGAAGATTCGGAAATCCACTTTTTGTTTTCAACGAAGGTTTTACGAAAGTAGCCTAAGTGAGCGGCTGGCCCACCAAAACTAGTGCAACCTAAGATAAAGAACTGGGTAAACAACGATATCGCGTTTTTCATAAGAGCTAAGAAGAATAAGATAAAGTGGAAAAATGATATTTAGGGCCATGATATTTAGACTAAGAGTAAAAACGCCTGCTTTTACTCTTAGCCCAATTGTCGCTCGACATAATACAGCCCTTGTTTATATAAAGGCTTTAGATTTTCTTCTGACACCCAGTTGTACTTTGCGCAATATATTTCCTTAAACTTTTCGATATTGTTATGCGCTTTAAAGTTGGTCGCCAAAACAAAAGCTGTGTCATGGGCGTATTTAAGCGCTGATAAAAACAGTTGATTATATTCGTCCAGTTCCGTGGCCGAGAGAGTTGGGTATTTTTTAGCGAAGCGTTCCTGTGTTGATACCTGCCAGTTCTTACCAAAAGCCATGGCTAACTGAAGACCTTCATTCAGCATGTCGTTTTTTTTGTTGGGACGCTTTCTAGAAAAAAGTGATGATAACAAAAGGACTCTCCGGCAGGGCTTAATTGCGAACAGTCATAAATACTATCTTAATAAGATCCTTATCTATAGGGCTAATCACCAAAACTCTCTACAGTGTAACGTTCAAGTTCTATTGATTCATTCCAATAGTCCAACGTCAATCCAGCTTTGGCTTTAAGGTGATTTAAAAAATCAGACTTATCTGGCAGCTGCTCCCAGACAGA
>NZ_LWEY01000726.1:0-1459 GCF_001634935.1 Oleiphilus sp. HI0043
ACCTGTAATCGCCTCAGTAATCGTTTCTGGTGCAGCGACAACGCTACTCGAAGCAATGATCGTAGCGATTGCTGTGCTTAATAGGCTAATTGAACGTTTTTTCATTTACATCTCCTAGTTACTTTTTTAAAGGCCAAGCATAAGTCAGTCATTCTTTGTTTATGCTGTGACCCTCGCTATAAATATGGCTTTACTAATTCTTAAGGCATTAAAAAAGCGCTCACAAACAATGCGCTGTGAGATAACTACTGAGCCTCTACTCAACAGTTTTCTCGTGTCGCATTACTTGTGAACGCCGTTGTCCACCTACCCCCTATGTTTACGCCATTGTAAACGGGAGTAATGATTAACTTGTCTTACGCTGCCGCAATACCTGAGGCAGCTTTAGTTTTTTTTACTGAGGCACTAATCGGTTCAACTTTTCGTTGTTTTTCGTACAGGAACTTTAGAACTTCTGATCGAAGGTGAACGTATTCTGGGTCTTCTGCTAAGGCCAATCGATCACGAGGGCGTTCAAGACCAACATCTAATATTTCACCAATCGTTGCCGCTGGGCCATTAGTCATCATGACAATTCTATCTGACAGCAAAACTGCTTCATCAACATCATGGGTGATCATAATAACGGTATTATTCAGCTCATTCTGGATCTCCATTAAGGAGTCTTGCATATGCGCCCTGGTCAGGGCATCTAGCGCGCCAAATGGCTCATCCATTAACAAAATCTCTGGCTGCATCGCCAAAGCACGAGCGATACCCACACGCTGCTTCATACCCCCTGATATTTCGTCAGGACGCTTATACATAGCGTGATCCATATGAACCAAGTGAAGATTATGTTCTACCCACTCTTTAGTTTCTGCTTTTGACTTAGTTTTTCCGAATACTTGCTTAACGGCCAGCTCAACATTTTCATACGCCGTCAACCACGGCAATAGAGAATGATTTTGGAAGACAACGGCCCGCTCAGGTCCTGGTTCTGTCACTTCTTTGCCGCTAAGAACTACACCGCCATTGGTTGCCTGATGTAGGCCAGCGACAACGTTCAAAACGGTTGACTTACCACAACCCGAGTGTCCGATAAGCGATACAAACTCGCCCTTTTTAATTTGTAAACTCACGTCCTGCAGCGCTGTGAACGGCCCCTTTGGTGTCGGAAAGACCATATCTATATGACTAATATCTAATAATGCGCTCATAATTCTATCCTCAATAAATTCAATCGTATTTCGTTACTTGTAGCTGTTCGGGCAGGTTAAGGCTTAAAGGCCTTTATTATCCCAAGACACTCGCTTTTGTATTTGTAACATTGCGCGATCTAACAAGAATCCGATAAAACCAATTACAACGACTGCTGCCATAATTCTACTTAGTGAATCTGAACTACCATTCTGGAATTCATCCCAAACGAACTTTCCAAGGCCTGGGTTTTGGGCCAACATTTCTGCGGCGATCAACA
>NZ_LWEY01000727.1:0-934 GCF_001634935.1 Oleiphilus sp. HI0043
AGGTGGAGGACATTTATTCCATTTTCGAAGATGTAACGGGGAGGAAAGTAGCATAAATGACTTTTCTTTTTACTCTAAAATCTTCAAACCTTCTAGTGGGTCAATACCTAGAACTTTAACTATCTGGGCATACTCTTGCACTGATATTCTTTTCTCGCCAGATTCAATTTTAGATACGTACGATTGATGCTCGTTTAGAAGTTTAGCAAATTCAATCTGTGTCAATTCCTTGGCTACCCTAGATTTAATAAGCCAATCTTGAAATCGTTTATATTTTGGTGTGTTAACAGACCTTTCCATATTGTGGTCATGTTATTAGCGTGCTAGCATTATCCCAAATTGGGATAATTGAGTGCTGTTAAGGAAACACAAGTGCGTTTTAGGTATCTAAGACCTGTATTAATTTCTTTAGTAGTTAGCTTGGGCGAATGGTGGAATTAATGATTCTGCTTTATGCAAAACTCATAGCCACCATTGATTGCCGAGGTAGCTTCCCGCTCTAGCAAGATTATTTTCGAGTACGCATTCAACGAAGCCTCACCAGATATGACTTAAACATCATAAGGATCTAATAATGAAAAAAACTGGAATATTTTGTCTGTCGCTTTCAACAATTTTTTTAAGCGGCTGCGGAGAATCGGTGCCAACTGTTGAAGAGTTAATAGCTGACGAAGATCGATTGATCGCATTGGTCGAAGAGTGCAACTCAATACCCAAAGCTGAGGCCGAAGAAAGTGAAACATGCCATGTGGTTATAGAGGCGCTTTCTAAGGCTATGGCTGATGGTTTCAACGCATTATTGAAGTAAATAAGGAATCGACATGAAAATAATTTTTGTACTTGTGTTATCTGTTTTTCTTACAGGGTGTGGGAGCCAAGACCCAAATGAAATTGTCGAAGAGTTTTACGAGTTGCTCATATATTCAGACCTTAA
>NZ_LWEY01000728.1:0-607 GCF_001634935.1 Oleiphilus sp. HI0043
AGTTGTAGTATTGGAGCCATTAGCGATGACGGCAGCATCGAGACTGGTAATAACGCCGCTAGAGGCGAGTAGCGCTCCTGCCTGAAGGTTGATCATTTCAGTGTCAATAACATCTTCACCATCAAAGGTGGCGCTAATGATCGCGACACCGGTATTGGTGGGGGAGGTGTAGGTTGCGCTATAAAAACCGTCATTCAAGTCGGTGACATCACCGATACTGCCCATACTGGCCGCGAAACTAACGGTACTGCCGCCTGAGTTTAATCCGTTACCAAGCACGTTAATAGCCTGGAGCAAAATAGTTGAAGTAGTGCTTCCATCAGCCGTTAGCGTGTTTGGCGTAGCGGTGATTAAAGTATCGCTCATGGAGGCGGGTAGTGGGGTGAACTCAACACTGGTTGTATCCACAATTGTACTTCCCTCAAGACTTGCACTGATGGTGGCTGTCCCGACAGTCGTACTGCTCGTTAAAACTGCAGTGTAGCTTCCATTGCCAAGATCGGTGACCGGCCCGACGCTGCCAATATCGGCTGTAATGTCGACACTGTTTCCACCGCGTGCCAAATCATTATTGTTTATATCTGAAAGCTGAACGGTAATGACGCTC
>NZ_LWEY01000729.1:0-844 GCF_001634935.1 Oleiphilus sp. HI0043
TGCTGCGGCGCCAGAGAATATCTTCAGCTGAGCGTGCCCATTCGTGTTCAATCAGGTAGTCGACTTCTGCAGAGAATAAGTCGGCACCAAAGTATTCTCCCATATCGCTCATGCCTTGTTTGTTCGCTAGAAAGCTAAAGCAAAGGGTGCCATATGATTTGAGGTAGCGTTGTACGAGAGTATGAGTTAGCCATGGCGCTTTCTTGTTAATAGCTTGTTCTATCTGCTCTCTTGTTTGACCAACGAACTGAACTCCGGGCATCGGTTCATCTGCAGTCCAAGGTTTACCAAGCTCCTTAATAAATGGCGACAGCTTGTTTAGAACCGCTTCTGAAAGCTTTCTGTAAGTGGTGATTTTGCCGCCATAGATTGAAAGCAGGGCGTTGCTTTCACTTTCCTGATGGAGTTCTAGCGTGTAATCACGGGTGATTGCTGAGGGGTCGTTTGATTCATCATCACACAGTGGACGGACGCCAGAATAGGTAGACTGGATATCTTCACGAGAAATCGAACGTTTGAAATGTTGATTGTATACCTTAATCAGGTAATCAACTTCCCACTCTTCAATTGCTACGTCTTCTGGCTTTCCTTGGTATTCTTTATCGGTGGTTCCGATTATTGAAAAGTGATCAAGATAGGGAAGTACAAATACCACACGCTTGTCTTCGTTCTGTAGAATGTAAGCTTCATCCAGTTCTTCAAAGCGGGGAACGATAATATGGCTGCCTTTAATCAGTCGAATATTTCGAGCCGGTTTAATATCTTCTGCCGCTGAATCAAGAAAGCTGTTTAACCAGGGGCCTGAGGCATTAACGATATTGCTTGCGAGAATATCGTAGCTGCG
>NZ_LWEY01000730.1:0-777 GCF_001634935.1 Oleiphilus sp. HI0043
CGTTTCGCTTCAGAGTGAACGCGCTTTAACAGCGACAAACGTTCCTCTGGGTCTTTGATGTAGCGCTTAAGTCGGCTGGACATATCGACCAGCCAAACTTCAGCATCAAAGCGGTCAACAAAACTACTGGACTCATTGACCGTTTGCATAAGGAGCTTACGCAGCTCATCATCTGGAGCCTGGCGTAAGCTGGCCTGTTCAGCGCTAACTGAAGACGCGAAAGACAGAGAAATAACCAGCACGAATAAGAGCTGATAAAGACCTTGTGGAGTCATCGCTCTCATCGACAAACCCTAAGCAATAGTGAAGCCAAGCTTATCTGCTAGTAAGGCCATGATGTCATCGATAGCAACATCCTGCTTATCGCTGTCATTTCTGCCTTTGTATTCTAGTGTGCCAGCCTTGATGCCTCGGTCACTAATAACAACTCGGTGAGGAATACCAATCAGCTCAATGTCAGCAAACTTGGAACCTGGACGCTCATTTCGGTCATCCATGAGTACATCAACACCTAGGTCAACAAGCTGCTGATAGATCTCTTCAGTCTTATTGGCAACAGGCTCAGACTTATGACCATTGAGTGGGATGAGCGCGATTTGGAAAGGCGCTATCGATTCAGGCCAGATAATGCCATTGTCATCGTTATTTTGTTCAATAGCTGCCGCTACAATACGCGATACACCGAAGCCGTAACAGCCCATCTCCATAATGGTGGCTTTGCCATTTTCGTTTAATACCGAGGCATTCATTGCGGAACTGTATTTGTTGCCCAACTTA
>NZ_LWEY01000731.1:0-889 GCF_001634935.1 Oleiphilus sp. HI0043
TATTTGGCCGATTCCTTCAGGGGGCAGGGGCAATTGCCAGTGTCTTGATGGCTTTGCTAAGTGATTTAACGAGTGAAGAGAGCCGCACCAAATCGATGGCAATTATTGGTATGTCTATTGGTGTATCTTTTTCTGTTGCCTTGGTTATAGGGCCTTTAGTGGGAAGTGTTCTTGGGCTTCAGGGGATTTTCTGGTTTACTGCTGTGTTGGCACTGTTCGGAATGTTCTGGCTGTACTTCTTTGTGCCGAATCCTGTTCAGAGTGCATCCGACAGGAATACCCGTTTGTTCAAGAGCCAGTTAATGGACGTCTTAAAACATAAAGAGCTAGTTCGCCTTGATATCGGCATTTTTGCACTTCACCTTTGCCTGACAGCTTTGTTTATAGCTGTCCCCATGTCATTGCTTAACAAAATTAATATGCCGGGCGAGGATCATTGGCTGGTCTATCTAACAGTGATGGTGACATCATTTTTCGCAATGGTTCCTTTTATTATCATTGGTGAAAAGAAGCAGAAAATGAAGCCGGTTTTTTTATTCGCAATTCTGCTTCTTCTGGCTTCGTCACTGAGTTTTAGTTTGACTCAGAACCAGTTTTTATATTTCTGGCTTAGCTTGTTTTTTTACTTTATGGCTTTTAACTTGCTCGAAGCGAGTTTGCCTTCTTTGGTCAGTAAGATTTGTCCGGCTGGAAGCAAAGGAACGGCGATGGGGGTTTATTCAACTTGCCAGTTCTTTGGTGCCTTTGTTGGGGGGGTGTTAGGTGGTTGGGTTCTAAGTAGCTATGATGAGTCAGGCGTTTATCTGCTGGTAAGTATTGTTTGTCTTGGCTGGTTTCTATTTGCTCGCGGCATGGCTAACCCAAGCTCTGAAACAGGTATGACCTTAAG
>NZ_LWEY01000732.1:0-562 GCF_001634935.1 Oleiphilus sp. HI0043
TCTGCGACAATAACAGGAAGGCCTGTTTCTTCACTTAAAAGTCGATCAAGACCTCGGAGCAATGATCCGCCACCTGTCAGGACAATACCACGCTCGGCAATATCTGATGCAAGCTCTGGAGGTGACTGCTCTAAAGCCCCTTTCACTGCCTGTACAATCGCAGATAATGACTCTTGTAGCGCTTCGAGGATTTCTTCACTGTTCAAGGTAAAGCCACGAGGCACACCTTCTGCCAGATTGCGACCACGTACATCGATCTCTCGAAGTTCAAGACCTTCGTATGCACAACCGACTTCCTGTTTAATCTTCTCTGCAGTGGTATCACCAATTAGGCTGCCGTAGTTACGACGAACATAAGTAACAATTGCTTCATCAAAGCGGTCACCACCAACTTTTACTGAGTCAGCATAAACAATGCCGTTTAGAGAAATGATGGCAATTTCAGTCGTACCACCACCAATATCAACGACCATAGAGCCACTTGCTTCTTCAACGGGTAAACCGGCACCAATCGCAGCAGCCATTGGTTCTTCAATCAAATAAACTTCACGGGCACCTGCAC
>NZ_LWEY01000733.1:0-1690 GCF_001634935.1 Oleiphilus sp. HI0043
TAAAAATCCGGCTCACCAACGGAGTATGCTAGAAGGCTTGCAAACTCAATATAACGGAAAAATCCAAGTTGGCACTCGAACATTCAGTTTGATAGCCACACCAATCTTTGATGATGAACACCAACGACTCGGCACCGTCGTCGAGTGGGATGATCAAACCGCGCAGCTAGCCAAGGAACAGGCTGAAGCTCAGTTGGCAGCAGACAATACGCGAATCAAACTAGCGCTAGATGTGTGTAGCACCAACGTCATGATGGCCGACGCTGAGTTCAATATCATTTATATGAATGAATCAGTACAAGAAATGATGAAAACTGCGGAAAGCGACTTGAAAGCAGAGCTTTCTCGCTTCGACGCCGATAACCTGATTGGCAACAATATCGACATCTTCCATAAGAATCCAGCGCATCAACGCAGCATGCTTGAGAAGCTCACCAGCACTTACCAAACCAACATTACGGTTGGGCCACGCACATTTAACTTAATCGCGACCCCTATTTTTGCTGAAAACAAAGAACGAATCGGTACTGTCGTTGAATGGAATGACCGAACAGAAGCGCTTGCTCAAGAAACAAAAGCCAAACAACTCGCCGAGGAAAATGCAGGCGTTAGACTGGCTCTCGATGTTTGTAATACCAATGTGATGATGGCCGATGCAAATTACAACATCAATTATATGAACAAAGCAGTACAGAATATGATGCGCGTAGCTGAGGCAGACTTACGCAAAGTGCTGCCAAACTTTGATGCCAATAACCTTGTTGGCAACAACATCGATGTTTTCCACAAAAACCCTGCACACCAACGCAGTATGCTTGAGCGTCTGACCAGTACATATCAAACTGAAATTAAGGTCGGTGTACGTACCTTTGGCCTAACTGCGACACCTATATATGGCGAAGACCAAACTCGCTTGGGTACCGTCGTTGAATGGTCAGATAGAACTGATGAGGTTGCGCTAGAAGGTGAAATTAACAGTTTGATAAATGCCGCCAACGATGGAGACCTTCGACAACGAATTGACCTAACCGGTAAAAGTGGCTTCTTCGAAAACCTCAGTAATGGTTTGAACTCTCTAATGGACAAGACATCCGAGTTTGTCAGTGAAGTCGGCGTGATATTTGAAGCAATGTCTGAAGGTGATCTCACCAAGAGTATCGAAAACAATTACAAGGGCGAGTTACTTGCCATCAAAAACAATGCAAATAACAGCGTTACCAAACTAAGTGAAGTGCTAACACGCATTCAAATCGCCTCAGAAACGGTTCGCACTTCTTCACAAGAAGTCGCGGAAGGCTCCGATGACTTAAGTCGACGAACCGAATCGCAAGCCAGCTCACTGGAAGAAACCGCTTCCAGCATGGAGCAAATTACAGCCACCGTAAAACAAACGTCGGAAAATGCCTCCGAGTCAAACACTATGGCAAGCGATGCGAAGGGTAAAGCGGAGCAAGGCGGTGAAGTTGTTCAAGGTGCCGTTAGTGCGATGCGTGAAATAATGGAATCTAGCAACAAGATCAACGACATTATCGGCGTGATCGATGAAATTGCCTTCCAGACCAACCTCCTCGCCTTGAATGCTGCGGTTGAAGCCGCAAGAGCTGGTGAGCAAGGCCGTGGCTTTGCTGTCGTTGCTGGAGAGGTTCGTACCTTATCGCAACGTTCTGCTGCCGCGGCGAAGGAAATCAAA
>NZ_LWEY01000734.1:0-896 GCF_001634935.1 Oleiphilus sp. HI0043
GTACTGCATTGCTTACCGTAACCGTACTGGCAGCATTATGGCCATCTAGCTCAGCACTCAGGCTTGAGCTGCCGATATCCAGTCCGCTAACAAGTGATGAGCCCGCTTCAATTGAGATTATTTCAGGAGAGTCAGCGCTCCAATTGACTTGGCTAGTAACATCTTGGTGGCTTTGATCAGTAAAAATGGCGGTGACGTTTACCTCGCTTTGAGTTCCTTTCGCTAGTGTGATCAATGGCGGGGTCAAAACCAGACTGTCGATTTGAGCCGGGCTGATAACAATGTTTTTTAACCCAGTTGTAGAGCCTTTAATAGCGCTGACTTGCACCTCCCCACTTTGAATGGCGGTAATAAGCTCATTATCGATACTGGCAAGGCTGATATCGCTAGTTTGCCATGTTACTTCAGCGGTAATGTTTTGGGTGCTGCCATCGGAATAGGTGCCAGTCGCTGATAAAGCAGTAGTGAGTCCGGCAATTAGAGTGTCGGGTAAATCAATTGAAATAGAATGCAATGTAGCAGGAGAAACCGTTAGCTCCAGACTTGTGTTGATGTCGCCAATACTTGCTGTGACATTGGTATTGCCAGCGCTGACAGCGACTACCAAGCCATTTTCATCGACTGTGGCGATGTTGTTATTGCTCGATTGCCAAGAAGTCTCAGGACTAAGGTCGCTTGTGGTGTTGTTCGTATAAATTCCGGTTGCCGTGAGAGTGTGAGATGAAGCAATTGCCAGTGTCAACGCGGCGGGTGTTATGCTAAGTGAACTCAATGTGTATGCAGTAGACGTACTTGAAGCGTGCTCACCCTCATAACTGGCTGTAATGGTTGCGTCACCAGGTGCTAGTGCGGTAAGTAAGCCTTCGTTGGAGATATGCAAAATGCTCGGATCAGAG
>NZ_LWEY01000735.1:0-862 GCF_001634935.1 Oleiphilus sp. HI0043
CAGCAACGAAGTCGATCATACTTGCCTTGATTATTCTCGCAACGGCGAGCCTGTTTGTACCGCTACAAATAGCGCATCCGGTTTGGATGATGGTCTTCCTTGTGATGACGGCCATTACCTTCAGCTTGTTCGGTTTTATTATCGGCATCTGGGCCGATAACTTTGAGAAGCTTCAGGTGATTCCTTTACTGGTGATTACGCCTTTAGTGTTTTTGGGCGGTACTTTTTACTCTGTCAACATGCTGCCGCAGATCTGGCAGACCATCACTTTATTCAACCCTGTTTTGTATTTGGTAAGCGGCTTTCGCTGGAGCTTTTACGAGATTTCAGACGTCAGCATGGTAGCAAGTCTGGCGGCTATTAGTGGCTTTCTGCTTCTGTGTATTGTTGGCGTATGGTGGATATTTAGGACAGGGTATCAGTTGAAGAAATAGCTAAATGATTAGGGTCAGCGTCAAAAATGACTTTTTTCGCTGATCTTAATTTGATACATCTGTATTGGTGAAATAAAAACGAAGACAAAACTCCTCTGAAACCCGCATTCCTTGGTAGCCCAAAAACAGGGTTTGATGGAATTAAAACGAAGACAGTTGTAAGTTGTTGATAAATAATGTTGGTTGCCTATATTTTGAGTTTTTTCTTTGTGGCCTTATTCGTTCCTCTGTTTTCTGATTTTCAGCCCCTCATTTCTAGTGAATTATGATATCTTGATGTTTTTAGTCGCGGCGATTGATTCATAATGTTCTCAGTGTTTAGAAATAAGACGGACCTTCCGAGCAATCTTGAGTTCGAACAAATAATACTTGAACTCCCAGAAGAACAGCGCTCAATAGATAGAGATAAAACAGACCTGATTATCGGC
>NZ_LWEY01000736.1:0-632 GCF_001634935.1 Oleiphilus sp. HI0043
CTTGCTGCGTAACCAATGTTATGAGTGCCCGTAGTACAAGCTGTGACTACCGCTATATTTGGGCCTTTAAAGCCATATTTAATCGCGATATTCCCGGCAATCATATTGATAATAGAGCTGGGTACAAAAAAGGGAGAAACTTTACGAGGCCCTGATTTCACGTAGGTATCACGTACAGTCTCAATGGTTTCAATTCCTCCGATTCCAGAACCAAAGGCAACACCAATCCGCTTTTTCTGATCTGAATCCAAGTCTTCTAAAGATGCATCTTTTACTGCCTGCATACCTGCAATCAGGCCGTACTGCATGAAGATATCCATGCGACGCGCTTCTTTACGGTCAATATAATCATTCACTTCCAGGTCCGAAATCTGCCCGCCAATTTTGACGTTAAAGTTCTCAGTATCAAAGCGAGAAATATTTGATATGCCGCTCTTCCCTTCAAGCGCTGCATTCCACGACTCAGACACGCTATTACCAAGCGGAGAAAGCATCCCCATCCCTGTGACTACCACTCGTCTTTTTGACATACCTTGCCTCTAACTTTTAAATATCGACCTAAACAAACAAAAAAAAACCGCCCAGAGATTTCACAAAGGACGGTTCTTTTTATGAACTTCTATTACTGGTTA
>NZ_LWEY01000737.1:0-847 GCF_001634935.1 Oleiphilus sp. HI0043
TGTCAGCATAAACAGGCAAAAATATGACGGTTTTATTTGTTTGTGTTGACGAACTTTTGGCTCCTTTCTTCATACCTTAGATTGAAAGGCTAGTTTTTAATATTAGCTTTATATAAAGTATTTCAAGTTAATTTGTTATTTAACAATAGCTTAAGTTTAGTTTTCTAGGCTTTGCTTATCGCTTCAGGTTTTGTTTTTTCCAAAATCACCATTAGGCGCAGTTTATGCATATTCCATTAGAAATATTTATTGATGGAATAATCTCATGTCTTTTAAAGCTCTTTCCCGGCAGAAGCTAACGGGCCGCACTCTTGTTTTATTACTGTTGGCTGCCTTTGTTCTGGTGCTGGCCTTATCAAGCCTTGAACCTTTAAAGTTTTTGAACCTTCCAGGTTTGTTGCTTGTGGTTTTGGGAACTTTTACCGGGGCTGTCTTGAGTCACTCATTTGACGATTGCCTTGCCGCATTTCGACAAGCTTTTCCAAGAAATAAAGCCGAGCACTCTGACGTGGCAAACGAAGCCAATATCATTCTTCATTTTGCTCAGCTTTGGTTTAGAAACCAATACACCCTGATCGACCGGGATTTATCAAAACTGGATAAACCTTTTTTGAAAAAGGGGCTGCAGATGATCAGGGATCGCCAGCCAAGCGACGATATTCTTTCACTTCTCAATTGGCAGATTAGCCAGGTAAATTTAAATGAAGGGCGCTATATAGGCATCTTCCGCACCCTGGCGAATCTTGCACCGACTTTTGGTATTGCCGGTACCGTGCTGGCCTTGCTCAATATGGCTTTTATCTTGGAGCAGGGCAGAGCCGTTTCTGAGGCGGCAAGCCTTATGGGT
>NZ_LWEY01000738.1:0-903 GCF_001634935.1 Oleiphilus sp. HI0043
TACTGATGAAGCTGACGATGGTAGTACTGCCTTACCAATGCTTCAAACAGGTAAGTATGACTTTCTGGTGACTGACTGGAATATGCCTGGGATGACTGGTATTGAGTTGCTTCAGCATGTTCGTTCTGACGATAACCTCAAAAGTCTTCCTGTGCTAATGGTAACGGCTGAGGCTAAACGAGATCAGATAGTTGCTGCCGCGCAAGCAGGTGTGAACGGTTATGTCGTTAAGCCATTTACCGCAGCTGTTTTAAAAGAGAAGATTGAGAAAATCTTCGAACGTATCGATTCCTAAGGCTGAGCGATTCATGACTGACGCAAAGCTAATAAATAGCGAACCTCTAAGCGGTTTTGAGCAGACTTTGAAGGCTCAGGCTAATGAGTTGAAGGAGCGAATTGACAAAGGAGACTTGTCGGGGGCGTTAGGTATTATTTCTGAGTTAAATGAGACTCGGGATAAAACTCTGTACCAAGAAGTCGGTCGCTTAACTCGGTCGCTACACGAGTCAATTCGGAACTTTCACATCGATGCTTCCAGTGAGACGGCTAAAGATGACCTGTCTACTATAGAGGATGCGTCCGACCGACTCGCGTATGTGGTTGATATGACCAATAAGGCTGCAAACAAGACCTTGGATCTTGTCGAAGAAACCATGCCTTATGCTTCAGGAATCAGCCAGGAAGCGAAAAAACTCAAGATGGATTGGTCTCGCTTACAGCGTAAGGAAATGAAACCTGATGAGTTTAGAACGCTGACAGCCACAATGGGAACTTTCCTTGGAAAGTTGTGTGAGGATTCAGATAAAGTAAATGATAATCTCACGCAAATACTGTTAGCGCAGTCTTTCCAAGACTTAACTGGTCAAGTGATTCAACGAGTCACCGGATTGGTTAAAGATGTTG
>NZ_LWEY01000739.1:0-885 GCF_001634935.1 Oleiphilus sp. HI0043
CAAAGCACTATTTGCAGAGAGAGTTGTAGACGACCTTCCTTCAACTCTGTCTTGGGAAGAACAAAAAAGCGCCGAAGCTTATCGAGTTCAACTCACTGACAATAAGCAAAATGGAAAACTTGTTAAGCAAGGGAAAATACAAAAGCCTGAACTTGAGTTGGAACATATTGAGAATGGTGAGTATGACGTTTCCATGCGCGCCATTGACGCTAATGGTTTTGAGGGTGTCGACTCCGTTACACGCATAGCAGTGGACATTGGCACAGAGCAAGCAAAACTCATTGCGCCGCTTGCCAAAAGCATACTTGATAGTACCAAACCTACATTTAGCTGGAACTTTGTTAAACCGGATACGCTCGGAAAACTACAGATTTCCAAAGACAAAGGTTTCAACCTGCTAATCAGCCAAACAGACTTTGATGCAGCGCAGCAGATTGCACCAAGGAAAGCATTGATGCCCGGCTCATACTATTGGCGCGTAGTATCGCTTGCAGATGACGGCGAAACAGCGAATAGCGAAGTGCGTAACTTTTCTGTCCGCGGTATATTGAAACCCGTGAAGATTCTAAGTGTTAACTATATCGACAGCCAAGTTGGCCTGTTCTGGAATAAAGTAGACAATACCCAAGCCTACATATTGCAGGTGTCTGATAGCAAAAGCTTCGAAAACATTCTGAAAGAACAGACCATTGCCAAGGCTCGAGCCCACCTAAGATTAACACCTGGAAAGCGCTATTTCGCTCGGGTTAAGGGAATTGGCAACGAACTATTCAGTTCAGACTTTGGCCCAATCAAAGAGCTATATATTGAAAATGAATAATATGTTGCCTTGCAACAATAATGTTCGTACTGTCATCGGCGCATATCATTTTTTCACATGACAGC
>NZ_LWEY01000740.1:0-624 GCF_001634935.1 Oleiphilus sp. HI0043
TTCACTAAGGAAAATAAGGCTAAATACATACAGATGGAAGTTATTGAAAGTGCTGGTAAGCGAGAGCCCTTGTTCAAAGTTAAGCAATGGTAGCTGTCATCATGCTTTCTATGTCAGGTAGTATTCTTCAGTTCTCATCTCGTTATGTTGCCTTGCAATGTACCAAACTTTTTAGCTTTGCTCTTGCGTGCCTGACTCTTTCTATTCTGCTATCTGTTCCAACAGTTGTACTTGCCGCCAGCCAAAGCAAAGGCATTCCAGAAGAACTCTACGAGGGCATGGTCAAATTCAAGCTAAATAGCGGTGACGTCTTCAATGCACTGGCGATGATGAACGAGCCTTATATTTCAAAATATCCTGCCGACTATAACGCAGCCTTACATGGTTATAGCATGTCTAACAAAGCGCGTAAGCTGTTAGATATCAATGGCAAGCAAAAAAACAAACTTAGTGATTCTGAGCGATTTACGCTTGGTGAAGTCTACTATAACGATAACGATTGTATTAATGCGCTTAAGTCATTCAAGGGACTAAAGAATAAGCTGTCACTAGATGATAAACAGCGTTGGACTTTTTATAGAGCAAACTGCTTTATAGAGCTCGGTAGCCCACAGAGAGCAGCGA
>NZ_LWEY01000741.1:0-865 GCF_001634935.1 Oleiphilus sp. HI0043
CTTCCTAAAAAGCCAGTAACGACGGTGGTAGGTATTTTATTTAATTGCATCATTTATCTCGCTGTACTCTCGTTGTTGTTCTATCTTGGTTGTCTTTGTGCTTAATCAAACTCACCGACAACGTGTGTTGTTTTCTGCTGCTAGCGCTTCACTTGTCTCGGTACATCTGGTTTAACCTTGGGCCGATAGACATGCGCTTTGTCTTTGGCATATAGATAAGAATCGGCAAAATCGTCGGTATCCAACACATGACCGACCAGGATCAAAGATGTTCGAGTAAATTTCTTTTCGCGTACTTTTTCGACGATATCTTTTAATGTTCCTGTGACTTTGTCTTCATCGGGCCAACTGGTTCTGTAACACACAGCTGCAGGGCAGTCTTCGCCATAATGCGGAATCAGCTCTCCAACAATTTTATGGATGCGGGTGACGCCAAGATGGATCGCGAGGGTCGCGCCGCTTTGTGCCAGCTGCGGAAGCCGCTCTCGCTCAGGAAACGGAGTTTTGCCTTCATAGCGCGTCATAATTAGCGTTTGAGAAACGCCAGACAAGGTCAACTCTTTACCTAAATACGCGGCAGACGCAGCAACAGCACTGACACCCGGTATGATTTCATAATCAATACCAGCTTGCTCTAGCCGTCTAATTTGCTCACCAATCGCACCATAAAGTGAAGGGTCACCACATTGAAGCCGCGCAACGTCTTTACCTTCTTGGTGGGCTTTCTCAATGTGCTGGCTAATTTCTTCTAAGTCGATAGAGGCGGTATCGACAATCAACTCTGCTTTATCTTCAACTGAATCCAAGACCTCTCTGGGTATCAATGAACCGGCGTACAAAACAACAGGACAACGCTCAAGTATAC
>NZ_LWEY01000742.1:0-907 GCF_001634935.1 Oleiphilus sp. HI0043
TGGTAAACGTCCATACTAGACAATTTAATTACGACACATCAACAGCAAAAATAGACTTTTGATTTGACGCCTCTAGACATTAAGGGTACAACTGTAAGCTATATTACAGGAGTCTATTATGACTAAGCGCCAAGCAAACAAAACCAAGCACGACACAGCAAATGATAAAAGTGAGCTCCCCTCACTCTCAAAACAGCTATTAGAGCTACATTTAAAGCACGAACTTGAGTGCTTTAACTCCGATCGTTTTATTGAGCTATGCGATTCAGAGACTGAGTTTTTACTGAAAGCTGTAGGAGAAATCCATCTAAATAAGTTTGTCAGCGCTAAACAAATCAAACAAGTTATATACGAAAACGTCGTTAGCTCAAGTATTCCAGGTGCCATCGCCGAAGTTGCGGGTGAGGCAGCCGACACTCTATTTACATCAAAAAAACATCAAGAAACCTTACTGAACCAAATCATCAGCAAAAAAGACTTTGAAGAATTCATAGACAAAGCTTTAGAGCTAAAGGAGCAGCGAAACAAAGGCATAGACAAAGTAATTGAGCTACCGATATATGCCGAATTAATATCAGGCATTCTTTACCAAGCTATCCTTCGCTATATTTATGAAAGCAACCTAATCAGCAAGAACATTCCGGGCGTGTCCTCAATGCTCAAGATGGGAAGAAATGTAGTCAGCAAAGCTGCGCCAAAAATTGGCTCCGGAGTAGAGGAGAGCGTAAAAAGTTTTATTATCGACAGCCTCGACTTTATCCTGGACGAAAGCAAGAAGTTTCTAGAAGGCTCAGTAAGCGATGAGCAATTGCGCGACTCTGCAATGGAGCTATGGGAAGCGATTGAAAATAAACCCATGTCTGAATTTCAACAAGTTATGGACAGTTTAGATCTATCTGAATTTATC
>NZ_LWEY01000743.1:0-590 GCF_001634935.1 Oleiphilus sp. HI0043
TGCTGAATCATGACCTCATTGGTACGGTCGAACCATTCAACGACTGTTCCGATGCGCTCTTTAGCTTCATTCGCAACGGCATTAACGCGCAACTCCATGTGGCGGCCACCGACTTCGATATGAGCCTGGTGTTCGCCGCTCAAGTTATCAAGCACATTGATTTGATGGTTCGGGTTCTTATGGAATTGGTCAATACTCTGGCCCAATAAGTTATCGGTATCGAAGTTGGGTAGGGCTGATTTAATTGCCGCTTCTGCATTTTTGAGTGTTTTGATGACCGCAGGGTTCATATAGACAATGGTACGATCATAATCGGCGACCATCACATTGGCGCTGACATTCTCCAATGCTTCTTTTAAGCGAGCATTCTCGTTTGCTACGCGTAACTCATTCTCACGTTTTATCAATGCTTCAGTGTTATCCTTCCATTCAACAACTGTACCGACACGGTCACCGGACTCGGTCTTAACCGGGTTGACTGATAGCTCCATATGGCGTCGACCAACTTGAATATTGGCTTTGTGTTGAGCGCTTAGATTCTCTAGTAGCTCTTTCTGATGGCTTGGGTTTTTATGGAAGATATCAATTGA
>NZ_LWEY01000744.1:0-745 GCF_001634935.1 Oleiphilus sp. HI0043
GGGTACTGCTCTATTTGAGCAAGCAACATCTTAGCCGCTTCCATATAGTCAGCTGCAACCCAAACCTTCATCGAAAGCTCGCGTGCTTCCTCATCTTCACTTGGCGCAAGAAAAACACTGTCTAAATATGGAATGAGGTTATCAGGCTTTAAGGAAATCATCTTTCCTTCGAGAGAACGAACGATTACTGAGCCGCTAGACAAACAAAGACTAAGGTCATCTTCAGCAATAGGCAGACACTGCGCATCGAGATACACGCCAGCTAAAGGAATATCGGCCATTTCGCTATTAAAAGACTGAAAATTTGACTCGAACAAAGAGTGGTCGATATTAATGACCGAGTAAGCGCCTCGTTTGCTTTTTGGCCCCAAACAAATATGTATTTGCTCAATATCTTGCGCAACCTGCTCTTCTACTGCAAAGGGTAGCGCTTGCTGCAGGTAACGAGCCTGACCTCCTGGCAGACTCACTTCGCTTACAAAGGCGGCTGAAGAAGGCCAAAGCGCAATCAGTTCAACATTCTCGATACCATTCTGCATTAAGGTCTGATCGATTATTTCCAGACTCGAACGCGCGCCATATTTAAGTTGCTCACCAGCAATATCATAGAGCGCCCATTCATATAACGCTCCTTCTACCTGATGTACTTTATGTGGCCTTACAAACAATGTATTTGGCATGAGTTTACTCTATCTGTTTTGAACGACGCTAATCGTTTTATTATAGCGCCACTTGCTCTTTGGTA
>NZ_LWEY01000745.1:0-500 GCF_001634935.1 Oleiphilus sp. HI0043
CGGGCACCTAACACCGACGATGAAGATGAAGCGAGATGTTATTGAGTCGAGTTACAAGCCTCATTTGGATGATTGGTATGAAGCACGCCAAGCGGTTGTTTGGCATTAGGGTGCACTATCGTCATCCCGGTGTGCTCTTCAGCCGGGATCCATGATACCTAGCACGGCGCATCAAGCAAAATGGATTCCCGCTTAACACACTGCGGGAATGACGCGTCTTTAAGACTACGGGAATGGCGCGTTTTTAAGACTGCAGGATTTCAGCAACTTGACCATCCGTGAAATCCCTATCACCGTTCCGAAAAGAATATATCACCGTATTCAGCTTCGGCATTCGACCCGGAGTCATCGGCATCAGTCATAATCGCAATCGCCTCAACTTCGTCATAGGATTTGCCGAGCCAGGCTTTCAGATCTTCCTGAATATTTCGTTTTTCTATATGCCACTGCCCTGCGCCGTCGCTATTATTTCGTAAGGGTATCATCAGAGTGTTGTCAGG
>NZ_LWEY01000746.1:0-445 GCF_001634935.1 Oleiphilus sp. HI0043
CAACATATTACTGACCCGTAACAACAAACCATTTGAACCGCAAAGGCTTATGTCGGAGGTGACTAAATAGAGCCAGTGAGCTATTTCAAGCAGTTTCTTTCTTTCTATTTCGGGATCATAAGCATGCACACAGAGCTCACGACATAAGGAGGCAGCGCTACCTAGCCCCATTCCCAAATGAATACCTTGCTGTAGGGCATGATCATTGGCTTGAACTACGATGTTTTTTTGACCATTGATTACGATAACGGCTTGCTGTTCGTCCTGATTGCATGCTGCCTGGTTTAAAAACAGGCTATCGATTTGTAGTGAAGGGAAGTGGAGGTAAAGCCATAAAGTTGATAGAGACATAGCATCACCTTTATACCGCTTTAGAAGCAGGGAAAGGGATGATGTTGTTCGTGTTTTGTAGTGCCAGTGAAGGCCAATAAGAAGACATATTGAG
>NZ_LWEY01000747.1:0-612 GCF_001634935.1 Oleiphilus sp. HI0043
ATTAGCTCGCTGGTCTTTTCCATTACTGAACTCTACCCAAGTGAAGGTGCACGTTAGTATGAGTCTAGTTTAGAAATAGAAAAGTTGTCTGCAAATTGAACGGTGTAATATTAGGCGTTATTGTAAAAAATAAGGGTCTTACTCTGTATCGAGTTAAACATCCCGGCTAAATCTGTAGGCAGAGCCTTTCATGGCTCGCTGAGGTTTAGCGCGAGGCATCGACTAGCGAGGGGTGGAACCCTCTGCCTACATGAGGCCATTTTTTAGCTCTACAGCGCCTAACGTACTGCACTATCGTTTAAGGGGATGTATAACTTTATCCAAGCCCTCAATTTTAATCTCAAGCGTCAGTTCAAGCAGTGTACCTAGCTCGCCGCTCGGAAAGCCTTTTTTTCTGAACCAGAGTAAATATTCTTCAGGTAGATCGATTAAACGACGGCCACCGTACTTCCCGAAGGGCATTTGTGTATTGGCTATTTTTACCAGGTGCTGCTTTTCGATCATGTGTTGATAATAACTCGCATGGCTTGAACTTCTAGCCCTGTTTTTTCAATATATTCCTGACAAGCACTTTGTCTGTGACGCAGAGCGTCGATTTCTTCGTCGCGAATT
>NZ_LWEY01000748.1:0-714 GCF_001634935.1 Oleiphilus sp. HI0043
CAAACAGAGTTGTTTTTTCCCGCCTTGGTTTTCCCCTTGGTAGTGCCGGAAGTTACATCTATTGCCCAGAAAACAATGACGAGAAATATGCGCGTGCCCTAATCATTAATTTCCAGGGTCGCTTAAGAATAGGGCGCGACAGTAACAGCGATGATATTGTTGAAGCGAGCGGAGGAAAGAATGTTAGCTGTGGTTAATTCCATTGCCCTTCTCTACGGCCATCAGAATATAACTCCAACCTCTCATCCGAACGAGTTTCAATGATCGGCTCAGCGACCAATGCATAACAAGCCCCTTCGTCACAATCACTTAGGCCAGAGTCAATGTAGAGATTGAAGTAGCCGTGATCCGATTCTAACTCGTCTTCATCATATGAAAGCAATTCCGATAAGCTTTGCGGGTAGCGCTGAAAGCTCATTGCATAACGCTCCAATTCAGTCTGCAAACGCAATAAAGAGGCCTTCCCCTCAGTCAAGCGGCTCCGCTGTTGGTAGGACTCGTATGAAGGTAAGGCCAGTGAAAATAGAATGGAAACAATTGCCAAACTTACAAGCAACTCTATTAATGTAAAGGCTCTAGAACGATTCATCGTTGCCACCATGATAAGCGCCTTATACCTTCGGCTAACTCAACGCCCAAGAGTTTAGACTCCTCTCCATAAAGGCTTTTGTTCTCGATAGCGAGAAGAGATAACAAGGCTGAATCAGATATCAG
>NZ_LWEY01000749.1:0-670 GCF_001634935.1 Oleiphilus sp. HI0043
TAAAGAGGCCTTTTCAGCCTCAACTAGAAAAGCTAAAGTCGAAAGCGTTGCAGTGCCTCTATCATCGATACCTTACAACATAAATCAACCAGGCAGTGACCTTGAGCAGATCAATCAAGCGATTGAGAAGTTTACCTCCTTACGTATTAAACAGCGCTTNGAAGACACTCTTGAGCTTCCACCTCTGCCTCAGAGTGCACAAGAAATTATTCGCCTTCGCTCCAACCCTGATGCAGGCGCTGATGAACTGGCAGATATCATCGAAAAAGATCCAAGCCTTGCTGCTCAGGTAGTTAGCTGGGCTTCCAGCTCATTTTACAATGCACCCGGAAAGATCAAGTCAGTTCACGACGCGATCATCAGGGTATTGGGCTTTGATATGGTGATGAACCTGGCAATGGGTTTAGCTCTGGGAAGAACACTAAAAGTTCCTAAGGATGAGCCAAAAGGTTATGCCCCCTATTGGCAGCAAGCCATGTGGCTAGCTCTAGGTACGACCTCAATTCTAAGCAAAATTGACCCGACTTATCGCCCCAGTTTCGGCTTGTCTTATCTTTCGGGCTTGCTGCATAACTTTGGTTATTTGGTGCTTGCACACGTCTTCCCGCCTCACTTCTCGTTGATGTGTCGCTATATTGAAGCAAACCCCCATTTAGACAGTGGCTATATT
>NZ_LWEY01000750.1:0-854 GCF_001634935.1 Oleiphilus sp. HI0043
GAATCTCTAAAGCAAGCAATTCTAAGCGCTTCTCTTTATGAGCACGCGCTTGATACAGAGTGGATAGGCACGAACCAATTGCTTGATCATATTCCCTTAGCGAACGTGTTCTACACAGCAAGCGACCTAGCAGAGCAGCTTTCTGCATACCTGGACACCTACTCTGACAACGGAAATAGTTATGCTAGCGCACTGAGCAGTATCACCAATGATGCTCAAAATATTGCAGAAGATCTCGACAGCGCTGAGCTTCAAATTCAAACTCAACCGCAGTCCATACATACCAGTGAATCACAAAGCTTTTCTTTGTTTGTTCTCGCATCCGGAGCGGGAAGCTTAAGCTATCAGTGGCAGAAGGATGGCGAGAATATCCCGGGCGCGACAGCAAGCTCCTACAATAAAACGAGCGCTCAACTTAGCGATTCTGGTTTATATAGTGTCACCATTTCCAACAGTGAGGAAACTATCCACTCGCTAGAAGCCCTTGTCTCAGTGGAAGAAAACGTGTTACCCGTCAGCATATCCCAGCAACCTAGCGCTAGCATCGTCACTGAAGGGGAAACAATCTCTCTCAGCGTCTTAGCGACTGGCGGAGATCCAATCAGCTATCAATGGCAAAAGAACGGCTCCTTAATTCCTGGCGCAACACATAGCACTTTAACGATTAGCCCAAGTTCAATAAGTGACACGGGAAGTTACCGAGTATCGATTAGCAACAATGTTTCCCAGGTTTATTCAAACTTTGTCAGCGTTACCGTCAATGAACAACTTGCAGCACCCAGCATTAACTCGCACCCCGTTTCATTAACAGTATCCGAAGGAAGCTCCGCTTCATTTAGCGTCAACGCTGGCGG
>NZ_LWEY01000751.1:0-865 GCF_001634935.1 Oleiphilus sp. HI0043
TTCTCGCACTTTTTCAATTTATTGTCTGCGCTTTATTAAGTTTAGTTTTTTCCCTGAGCTTTGAGGGCGGCCCTATGGCTAGTCTCAACTCTGCTTATCTTTGGGCCTTGTGTAGTGGCATCTTCGTTGTGGGTATGGCGTATACACTTCAGGTCTTTGCTTTAAAGAAAGCAGACCCCTTTATTGCAGCGATCATATTTTCGATGGAGTCTGTTTTTGGCGCAATGGTTGGTTACTGGGTATTCGATGAAGTCTTAGGTATGTACGGCTTTGTGGGAGCTATACTGATGCTTCTCGGTTTTGTACTTGCGCAGTCTCATGAGAAACAGAACTAATAATCGTTATTGATTACTACTGAATCCTGATACAGCCTGCTTTTTCAGTACAGCACCCTGTTTTATCAACTTCGACTCCACGATCCGATAGCGGACATTCATCGAGTTTGTCTATCACGCCATCCTGGTCTGAATCGAGTTGGAGCTGTAGATTCTCAAATGGGGTTCTTACGATTTTTTCCACTTTAGGAATGTGTTTTTTGAAGCCAAAATAACGGCCTATATGAAAGCCGCTGAAGCGAGCATCTTTGGCATGATTGGTATAGTCAAAGCTGATGAACCAGGGACTATCGGTGAATCTGTAGTAAGCACCGATTCCCCAGGTAACTTGTACAGTTGACTCTTCTTCATAGCCAATACGCGAGTCTGTTGCTTCTGTATTGAGCCAGGTTCCCCCAAGTTTGAAGTGGGCATTGAAAGGCTTATATTGGGGTAAGAATCGATATGCAATCATTAGACTTGGGGCTCGGTATCTAATCGCCGCATCTAGACTTGCATTTAGGGTGGGGTTACTATTTTTTAAGCCCGCT
>NZ_LWEY01000752.1:0-604 GCF_001634935.1 Oleiphilus sp. HI0043
GACCGCCAAGGCAACGCTCTATCTTGGGCAACTGCTGGTGGATCAGGTTTCCGTGGTTCGCGAAAAAGTACACCTTTTGCTGCGCAGGTAGCAGCTGAAAGAGCCGGTAATGCGGCTGCTGAATACGGCCTTAAGAACTTAGAAGTTCAAGTTAAGGGTCCTGGACCAGGACGCGAGTCCGCTGTTCGCGCTTTAAACGCTTGTGGTTATAAAATCACAAATATCACGGATGTGACACCTATTCCACACAATGGTTGTCGCCCACCTAAGAAACGTCGCGTTTAGAGGATTAGCAAATGGCTCGTTATATTGGACCAAAATGTAAACTGTCACGCCGTGAAGGTACTGACTTATTTTTGAAAAGTGGCGCTAAAGCGCTAGATTCAAAGTGTAACTTAGAAACTGCTCCAGGTATGCACGGTGCTCGTCGCGGACGTTTGTCTGAATACGGTACCCAGTTACGAGAGAAGCAGAAAGTTCGCCGTCTATACGGTGTTCTTGAAAAACAGTTTCGTGGCTACTATAAAGAAGCTGCACGCCGTAAAGGCGCTACAGGTGAAAACTTGCTTCAGTTGCTGGAACAACGCCTTGATAATGTTGTATA
>NZ_LWEY01000753.1:0-625 GCF_001634935.1 Oleiphilus sp. HI0043
GACTATCCAAGAAAAAGAAGGGGTGCTGTTTAACCGTTTCCATTACCCACTCCATAACCTTGTTTTGAGTTGTCAACTGACTGCCCATATGGTTATTCAGGCCTACCATATGCGGAATCGAGATAAAGCTTTTTCGCAAGGTTTGCTTAATTTGCATCTCACTCATGCTTTCGGTTAAACCGCCCTTACCGAGCTTAATCCCAAGCTTATTTTGCATGGGCGAGTGGAGCATGATTTCCTTGCCATTCTCTTTAGCTCTTTCGATTAGGGCTCGTGTATGGCGTCTTTCTGGTAGAAAAGACAAAGTAAGGGGGTAGGGTAGGTCAATTAATCGGGAGCCGTTCTCCAGGTGATTCCCCATATCGTCAATGACGATCGCGATGGTCGGTTGCTGCTTTAGTTCTGCAGCAACGGGAAAAGCAAGCACGACAGTAGTCAGGATAAAGGTGACTACTGTACTGAGCTTGAGGAGATAGTTACTCACCTTGTGGCGTGCCTTCTTCAGCTAGGTTTTCAGCCTCAGTTTGGCTCTCTGGTGTTTTGACGGAAGAGTTCTTTTGCTTAACTTTTAGAATATCCAAAGCCTTTAGCAAACTTAAAGCTTCCTGAAGCTGGAAGTCTTTTT
>NZ_LWEY01000754.1:0-749 GCF_001634935.1 Oleiphilus sp. HI0043
ATCAGCGGCGGATCAACGATCCGAACAGGCACGGACCGCCAACAAAATATTTTGCTGGTTAAGCGAAGCAGTGATGGTGAATTAATCTGGTCAACCGATATTGACCTTGCGAAAGGCAACTATCGAAGTGACGATAAGATAACTGATCTCACCCTAGATAGTGACGGTAACAGCTATGCCATTGGTGTTAGCTATATTGTCGAAAATGACATTCAACGCTATGGCTCTTTCCTCGTTAAAGTAGATACTTATGGAGAACTAGTGTGGTCTATTGAGCTATCTAAACACGATGATGCGCGCGATCTAGAGATCCATCAAGACCAGTTATATGTTACAGGTTTTGCCACCCAAGTGTTTAACTTAGATGGCGTCAAACAACTTAAAATTGAACATGAGAAAGCATGGGATATCGAGGTTAATGATGCCGGCGACATCCATATTGTCGGCGCAGAAAAAGCAGCGAAATACAATGCTGCAGGGCAACTGGCCTGGGCTGTTGATTTACCTGCAGACCTTTACCTTCAAGCCGCTCTCGCAGTCCTATCTGATGACAGCATTGTTATCGCGCACAATCAACAAGATGATTCAACACGCATAGCCGGTATCAGTCCAAACGGTCAACCATCCTGGAGTAAAACCTACTACCCGCCACAACAAAGTTATGGACTACCGGGCCCGGCTTTACTGAAGGCAGATTGGCGAGACAATGTAGTGCTCAGCCTTTCTAACGACAAGTCCAGACGCCTAGT
>NZ_LWEY01000755.1:0-952 GCF_001634935.1 Oleiphilus sp. HI0043
GAGGGGCTGCACAACTCAGATGACGAAGACCCGGTTGAATTAGATGAAGTTGAAGCCGTCTTAAAACGCGTGCAGCACTTTGATCCACCTGGGGTATTTGCCAAAGACCTGCCCGACTGTTTGCTGCTACAGTTACGCCAGCTACCAAAAGATACGCCCTGGCTACCACAAGCAAAGCTTGTAATCAGCCACTACCTGAACTTATTAGGATCAAGAGACTACGCTCAACTAATGCGACGCAGCCGCCTTAAAGAGCATGAACTGAAAGAGGTTATCTCTCTAATTCAGTCTTTGAACCCTAAACCAGGTGAATCCATTGCTTCTTCCGAGCCTGAGTACATTGTGCCAGATGTCGTCGTAAAGAAAGAAAAAGGACGCTGGAAAGTTGAGCTCAACCCAGAGATTGCGCCAAAAATAAGGGTCAATGCAAATTATGCTTCGTTTATAAAGAGAGCTGACTCCAGTAACGACAACACCTTTATGAAGGATCAACTTCAAGAAGCAAAGTGGTTTATTAAAAGCCTACAAAGTCGTAACGAGACGCTTCTAAAAGTGGCAAGTAAGATAGTAGCTCACCAACAAGGCTTCCTTGACTATGGTGATGAAGCGATGAAGCCGCTGATTTTACATGATATTGCTGAAGCGGTAGAAATGCATGAGTCCACCATATCTCGTGTGACAACACAAAAGTACATGCATACGCCACGAGGCATATTTGAACTCAAATACTTTTTCTCAAGCCACGTCAGCACAACTACTGGCGGAGAGTGCTCGTCAACAGCGATTCGCGCAATTATTAAGAAGTTAATATCAGCAGAAAACCCTAAAAAACCTCTTAGCGATAGCAAGATTGCCGACTTGTTGAAAGAGCAAGGAATTAACGTCGCCCGCCGCACTATCGCAAAATACCGCGAAGCGATGTCGATCCCCCCATCGAACGAAAGAAAAAGAT
>NZ_LWEY01000756.1:0-1044 GCF_001634935.1 Oleiphilus sp. HI0043
AATGCGTGATTCCGATGAGCTTAAGTGTTTCAGTGGACAACAAGTTTCAGAGGCTAACGTACAGGCACTTAATCCGGTCTTCGATGTGACGCCCGCGAGCTTGGTCGATTATATCGTTACAGAGCGAGGCGTCATTGCTGGGCCGACCTTAGATAAGATGACCGATAAATTCTCGCTTTAATATGAAATGTTTCAGGAAAGGTGTTTAAAGATGTCTAATGAGCTATCCCTTGGCCATGTAGAGTCAGAAGTTGTTGCTTGGCTGGAGCGAGTGGTAATCGGCCTTAACTTGTGTCCGTTTGCTCGCAAACCCTACGAAGACGAACGTGTCCGAATCGCGATCGACACTGGGAGCTCTTATGACTCAATACTTGAACGCTTGTTGGCAGAGTTAAGGTTTCTAGATAATGATAGTAATCTGGCTATTGAAACGACTCTGCTTGTTATCCCAAATGGCTTGAGTGACTTTTATTCTTACTTAGCATGCCTGTCGGATGCGAATTCAATTTTGGTTTCAGAAGGTTACGAAGGTGTATTTCAGTTGGCAAGTTTTCACCCGGATTACCAGTTTGAAGGTACCGAACCGGATGATAAATCGAACTTAACAAATCGCGCTCCCTATCCGGTTTTTCACATAATTAGAGAGCAATCTTTGGAGTATGCGCTAGAAAGTTATGATAACCCTGAAAAAATTCCAGAGCGTAATGTTGAGCTAATGCAGTCAATGGAGGGGGAGCGGTTAAAAGCTTTATTTCCGTGGCTGAGTATTTAGTCGTCTAGGAGAACGAAAGCTGCGCACTACCTTTTGATTTCGCAAGCAGTAGCTTTTTGCTTGCTCTCTTCCAGGCAGAATTAAAGTCTTCATTAGGCAAAATATGTACAACTCCGACGCTGATGCTCGAATTTAGCCACTTTCCATCGCTTGACTTTATTTTGATGGCTTCGAAATCTCGCATTAACCTTTCAACGTAGAGCCTGGCTTGGGGGAGTGAGCAGTTGGATAGAAGTATAGTAAACTTCCCACCACCGACTCTTCCTGCCAGC
>NZ_LWEY01000757.1:0-691 GCF_001634935.1 Oleiphilus sp. HI0043
TCTAGGTGAGGGGTATGGTTAAAACCCGACAGCACCATTCGGTCCCGCTTAATATCGAAACTAGCGTAGCTTGCGTTTTTAATCTGAAAGTTAATATCAATCATCTGCTCTACGCTTAGTCCCATCACTTTTCTTATCGCCATCGAAATTGCGCCACCTGAGCTGACTAACATAACGGTATCATCACGATCCGCTTGCTGTCGAATTGCCTCTAAGCCAGTTTCAATTCTGTACTCAAAGTCGCTCCAAGATTCATCTACCAGACCTACTAGGTCGTTATTCGCCCAGGCAAACATAGCTTTTTTCAATAACTTGAAAAAGGTGGCCGGGTTGGAGTCTCTACTTAAGTTAAACGCCTGGTCGCTATTAAGTGACAAATAAGCTTTTATCAATCCCTTAAAGTCGAATTCATTCCAGCGCGGATCAGTTTCGATAGCTTGATTATATTGCAATGAGCGAGTGATCGCGTCAGCGGTTTCAATATGCCTTTTTAAGCTGCCGCAAATAACTCGACTGGGCTTGATAGAAGTGCTGTCAAAATATTCACCTAGTAAATGGGCTTGTTTGTGGCCGAGATCAGAAAGCTGGTCATAGTCTTGCTTTCCTAAAGAGGCTTGTGCGTGCCGTGTAAGTATCAGTGTTGCCATTTAATCGCTCTAAGCATGGATAAATATTAGTTGGCAAAGTCTAT
>NZ_LWEY01000758.1:0-785 GCF_001634935.1 Oleiphilus sp. HI0043
ATTCTATATAGATTTTTATTATCACTATTAAGTTTATGCAAGGTTAGTGCTTGTCCGCATATATGCCCTAGAATAGTTTTACTATTGAGACTTATCTATTCTTTGAGCGGAAACAAGCTGCTATCGCAGCATTCTTACAAAGTACATTATTTGGAATAATTAATATGACAGCAGGGGTGATTTTAACGGGTGGTGGTGCACGAGGCGCTTACCAGGCCGGTGTTCTTAAGGCAATTGCAGAACAGTTTCCTGGCTTTGACTATCCCTTTCCTGTCATTTGCGGCAGTTCCGCAGGAGCTTTAAACGCCGTGGGGCTAGGAGGAGGGGGTAAGATCTTCAGGCATAGTGTCGACAGTCTCGAAGATCTTTGGTTAAACCTTAGCTCTGATAAGGTATACAAATCCGACTATTGGAATCTTGCAAAAAACCTAGGCCAGTTTGTTAGAGGTTTCGTCAGCGGAGATGGCATTGATGTGCCAGGCTCCATGTTCAATAACGCCCCCTTAAGAGAGCTATTAAAAAAAGAAGCTGATTTCGGACAACTCACAACCAACATCAAGAAGCACGACATACAGGCAGTTAGTGTGACAAGTTGTGGTTATCGAAGCGGCCAAAGTGTTAGTTTTTTCCAAGGTGAAGACCACCTTACTGGTTGGCAATCAGGGAATAGGGTGGGCGTTAAAACAAAACTAACGCTTGATCACCTCATGGCTTCTTCTGCTATCCCGACCATATTTCCACCAGTCAAGATACATAGAGAGTACTTTGGCGATGGTGTTGCTCGT
>NZ_LWEY01000759.1:0-797 GCF_001634935.1 Oleiphilus sp. HI0043
GGCCTTTTGTTTATCGGCTCGCTCACTCGCTTTCACTGACTGGTTCAGTACGAAATTCCTCCTCGGGCCTTGAAATTGTATTAACCGGGCAACAAGCCCAGCTTGATGAATTCCGTAATCAGCTTCTAGCAACAAAGCCCTCTGCGGCTCAGATGGAGAGTATTGAGCTTGAGCGTATTAGCCCTCAAATCTCAGCCACTAGCTTTTCAATCATAGAGTCAGAAACTGATTCCAATAGCCTATCATTATCGACAAATGCACCAGAAGTATCCCCTGACCTGGCACTGTGTTCCTCTTGTCTAGATGAACTATTTGACACAAATAACCGTCGTTACCTTCACCCTTTTATAAGCTGCACTCAATGTGGACCACGCTACAGCATTATTGCCGATCTGCCCTACGACCGAGACAACACCAGTATGGCAAAGTTCGACATGTGTAGTACCTGTCAGCACGAATATTCCACTCCCTCAAATGCCAAACGCTTCCACTCGCAAACCAATGCCTGCAATGACTGTGGACCACAATTAGCGCTAGTCGATAAGAAAGGTATTCGTTTGCCTCTAGAACAGAATCAGGCACTAATCGATTTTTGCGCCGAACAATTAAAGCAAGGCGCTATTATTGCTATAAAAAGCATCGGTGGTTTCCACTTAATTTGCGATGCCAAAAATTCTGAGAGTATTAAGCGGCTAAGAAAAGTTAAGCAACGCCCTGATAAACCCTTTGCCCTCATGGCCTTGAATACGCCTTCACTTGAGCCCATAGTCGAGCTAGACAGAGCAAGCCTTCACGAG
>NZ_LWEY01000760.1:0-681 GCF_001634935.1 Oleiphilus sp. HI0043
GCCTACTCGTGTACCCGGTAAGATGCTGGTAGTAAAATCTTCGAGCACTGCTTTCTGCTCATAGCCCAAGTCTGCTTTTTGAATGCTTAGTAATGGGCTAGATATTTTGTCGCTCTCAGGAAAGCTAAAGTTAAACGGTGAATCAATATGAGCCGGGGCAATAAGCTCCATTCTAGCAAGTTCTTTAACACGACTCTGAGCCTGTTTTGCCTTGGTCGCTTTCGCTTTAAAGCGATTTACAAAAGACTGAATTTCGCTAATACGCTGCTGCTGCTTTTCATACTGAGATTGCTGCTGAGCAAGCTTTTGAGCACGCTGCGTCTCGAACTCACTATAAGTTCCTGTATATTGATTCAGCTGCTTGTGTTCGAAGTGAAGAATATGTGTCGACACGGCATCAATGAAGTCACGGTCATGAGAAATGAATAACACCGTACCTTCGTAACGTTTCAGCCATTGCTCCAGCCAGAGCATCGCATCTAGATCCAAGTGGTTCGTCGGCTCATCCAGCAACAATAGGTCAGAAGGGCACATCAGTGCTTGCGCCAAATTCAAACGAATTCGCCAACCACCAGAGAAGTCATTAACCGGGCGCTGCATGTCTTTCTGATCAAATCCCAAACCATGCAGTAACTTTTCCACGATAACTGGTGCTTCATAGGCACCTATGTGCTCCAGCTC
>NZ_LWEY01000761.1:0-629 GCF_001634935.1 Oleiphilus sp. HI0043
CTACAACCTGCTACGAAAAATCCCAGCAACGGCTTTTTCACTTGTTCATAAGTCTTCAGGAAAATCTCAAAACGCCTTACTTGTTAACCCGACAAATGGTGATGAATACACAGCAAGCCGTGGAAGCGGAGCAGCACTTAATGGCAGAAGAATTCGTTGTACCTCTCCTAAATCGCTAGCTGAAGCGACGGTTGCAATCAATACCATAAATCAATTCGACTCACCTGCCGAATCTCACGTCATTGCTGACTTTATTAGTGAAGTGGGAAGCAATGTCGGTCAAATGCAGGTTAGCAATTGCGATGCTCTTGATGTCGCCATGGTTGCCGCTGGCCAAATTGATGCAGCAATACTAACCAAGGTAAACGCTAAAGAGCTTGAAGCAGCTCTGCTGCTATGCCAGGAGTCTGGCGCACTGACAGGTACACTAAACGGCGGTGTATTTAGCGATAAAGAAGACAAAATCATCGTTGCCAATCCAAAGCTCTTTAAAGCATTGGTCCAGCGCTTTAATACTTTTCAAACACGCCTCTAAGGTAGCGCGTTTGAGAGCGCTAAATACTAGCCATAAAAAAGGGAGCTTCTGCTCCCTTTTTTATGGCTAGTATTTGACTACCTGACTTTAAGGT
>NZ_LWEY01000762.1:0-447 GCF_001634935.1 Oleiphilus sp. HI0043
GTTTGGATTTTCTTACCGAAGGTTACCGCGTAAGAACCGCCAGCTTTCATGAATTCAACTTTCTGAGGCGTGAAAGCGTCAGATACGTCAGATAATTCTTCGCTACCGTTGTAAAGCTTCTTAGCTTTCGTATCGATAGTTAGAACAGTGCCTGTTGCAACAGAATATGCTTCTTCTAGTACCGGGTCGCCATTTTCGTCTTTAACAACATCTCCATTTGCATCAGTTTTCTTAACCCAGTTTTTAAGGTCAAGACCAATGCCGCCAGTTACACCAACAGTTGTTAGGAAGATCGGTGCGATACCGTTAGTACCAGCAACAACAGGACGGTTGTTGATAAACGGGATGTATGGAGAAGTCTTTTCACCTGCCCAAAGTGCAACGTTGTTAACACCAGACATACGTGAAGAACCAACACCCATAGTGCCTTTCTCAGCGATTAGCATC
>NZ_LWEY01000763.1:0-793 GCF_001634935.1 Oleiphilus sp. HI0043
CTCCACCAGCATTCAAAAAACTGCTTAACTCTTCAGGGGCGCTGCGAGGTCGATAAAAGCCTGTCGCAACATGCCAGGAAATTGGTGTAATTAGTAGGTTTCGAGGTGTGTAGGAGGCAATATCGATGAGTTTCAGTTCTTGGAGTCGAGTCTTTGCCTCGTTATTTACCTCGGTACGACGAACTTTCATGTTAAGCATTTCAAGTTTAGCGCCTTGAATATAGCCAGGTAAGGCATCCAGTTGATCATGGTATGCTGCTCGAATTTCCAGTTGCTGGAAATGGTGGCTGCCGTCATAACCGCCGGCTAGCGTTAATCGGCGTGAGTTATGTCCTTGATCGTCACGATACTTAGGTGTTGGAAAGTCTGGAAATACTTTAGTCTTATCGATCTTACTTCTAGTCGAAAGTAGTTCGATCGTTCGTTTGCCAAGGTGTGGAAGGTCGGATTTTTTTCTCACTGCCAGGTAGCGGCTGTATTGGTAGGCCAATTCCAAAACCTTTGCCTGACTTTCTGTATCCAATCTTTGCAAGTGGTTTGTTGCAAGCTTGTTATCTTCTACCAAGTTCCTGGCAAGGTGGATCTCATCATCGCTTAAGTTATCGATCATCTGAGTCATCAGGCTTAAGGTAGAAGGGCGAAAACGTGCGTGCTTTACCGCTCCTGCTTGTTCAATGGCGCGTACTGTATCGGAAGGGATTGCGCTGAGTTTGAAGGCGTCGACGAAGTTAAAGCGTTCGCTGGCTGCATCCAATAAGGTGAGTAATTGGTAGGAGCAGTTTTCATCTACAAA
>NZ_LWEY01000764.1:0-1003 GCF_001634935.1 Oleiphilus sp. HI0043
CCTACAGGATATTCTCAAGCACGACTGAAATACTTGATTGTACCTCTTCCAAACTTTGTGTTGCGTCAACTATTTTAAATCGCTTTGGCTCAGCTTCTGCACGCGCTAAATAGTTATCTCTAACATTATTAAAAAACTCTGCCTGTTCTTCCTCAAAGCGATCTAGGGCACCACGATTTTTTGCACGCGCCATGCCTACTTCAATCGGAGCATCTAATAAAAGAGTCAGGTCTGGGCGTACGTCTCCCTGAACAAAGTTTTCAAGTAAGGCTACTTTTTCAGAAGGTACACCACGCCCGCCAGATTGATAAGCATAAGTTGCATCGGTGAAACGATCAGAAATCACCCAAACACCTTTTTCCAACGCAGGTAAAATCTTTTGGTGAAGGTGCTGAGCGCGTGCGGCAAACATAAGAAGTAACTCGGTTTCTGACGCTACTGTTTCTTCCCGGTTCTTAATGAGCACTTCACGAATCTCTTCGGCCAAATGCGTTCCGCCAGGCTCTCGGGTAATGATGGATTCAATTCCCTTTGACGCTAACGCTTCTTGAATAAAAGCGATGTTGGTAGACTTGCCAACGCCTTCGCCACCTTCAATCGTGATAAATAAACCTTTGTCCACACTGTACCTTCTTATTTGGAATTGAGCTTGCTCTGAAATCAAGCCTTACTGGCTTGAACGGTAGTCTTTGCGACGTCTTAACTGGTACTTACGAACGGCATTGTTATGCTCGTCGATAGTTGCTGAAAATTGATGAGTGCCATCACCTTTTGCGACGAAATATAGGCTAGAGCCTTCTTTAGGGTGCAGCGCTGCATGAATGGCACTACGCCCTACTAAAGCGATAGGAGAAGGAGGTAAGCCCTTTATTCGGTAGGTGTTGTAGGCCGTCAGCTCTTTCAGGTGCTTACGGGTGATATTGCCTTGATAGCGATCACCTAAGCCATAGATGACGGTCGGGTCCGTTTGTAGACGCATTCCCTTAATCAGCCGCCTATTAAA
>NZ_LWEY01000765.1:0-626 GCF_001634935.1 Oleiphilus sp. HI0043
ACAACAGCACCGCAAAGTTACACGCAAAGAAAAAACTGAGCTAAAGGAAGAAATCACTAACCTCTTACTACCTAAGTCTTTCACCAAGACATCGCGCTATTTCGCCTACCTTTGCCCTTCGAAAGGCTACCTTGTGATTAACACTTCATCAGCCAAATTGGCAGATGAACTGACCAGCTATTTACGCAAAACAATTGGTTCACTTCCTATTCGCCTACCAGCAGTTAACCAGGCCCCAAGCTCGATCATGACACACTGGGTCACCGAGCCAAGCAGCCTACCAAGCTTTATGACTGTAGGCTTAGAATGCGAACTTACATCACAAGGTGAAGAGAAAGGATCTATTAAGTATAAAGGCTTGGAACTCGATCAAGAACAGATCGACCAACAAATCAAATCAGGAATGGAAGTCACCAAACTTGCTGTCGAGTGGCGCGAGTCACTAACACTATTATTAGGCTCTGATTTAAGTGTGAAGCGCATCAAGTTTGGCGATATGCTACAAGATCAACTTGACGACATGAACGCCGAAGATGCCGCCAGCATGTTTGACGCTGGCTTCACCATTATGACGGCAGAGTTCGACAAACTAATTCCAGAGATCCTGGAAGCATTCGGCGGTGAAG
>NZ_LWEY01000766.1:0-747 GCF_001634935.1 Oleiphilus sp. HI0043
AGGCGATAGTCAGCACTTGTTAGGCGTTTTTACGCGAGCTAAGTCTGCGAGAGAGCACTTTTCAAAAATACTAAACGGACAGTCGTATACCGATACTATGAATACTAAAAATGTAACGTTCAAAATGGCACCTGGCGGTGAAGTTCGCGGAAATATCCGAGTAGCGGGCGATAAATCGATTTCCCATCGTTCAATAATGTTAGGCGCTCTTGCAGAAGGAGTGACGGAAGTTGAAGGGTTTCTTGAGGGCGAAGATAGTCTGGCGACACTTCAGGCCTTTAGGGATATGGGGGTTGTAATTGAGGGGCCAGAAGAAGGGCGAGTTAAGATTCATGGTGTTGGTCTGCATGGTCTTCAAGCGCCTCCTGGGCCACTTTACCTTGGTAACTCAGGAACTGGTATGCGTTTATTTGCCGGTCTACTTGCCGGGCAAAAATTTGATACGGAATTGACGGGTGATGAGTCTTTATCTAAGCGGCCAATGGAGCGAGTTGCTGGCCCATTACGTCAAATGGGTGCGAAAATTGAGTCTGCGGAAGGTGGACGTCCGCCTCTAAAAATTAGTGGTTCTCAAACTCTGGCAGGTATTCGTTATGATATGCCAATGGCCAGTGCGCAAGTTAAGTCTTGTTTGTTATTGGCGGGCTTATACGCTGATGGCGAAACACAGGTTCAGGAGCCAGCGCCGACTCGAGACCATACAGAGCGTATGCTTAATGGTTTTGGTTATCCGGTAAAGCGAGAGGG
>NZ_LWEY01000767.1:0-690 GCF_001634935.1 Oleiphilus sp. HI0043
CGTAAATACTCACTGGGAGTCTCATATTCTCCGTTTAAGCCGGTACATTCTTCTAAGTGGCTGCGTAAGCTGCCAGAAACTCGTAACGTAACATTTGGGTTGGCCATATAATCATCCTCAAGTTGCACATATATATATTAATAGATAGTGCAACCTTTGACTAGAAATACATTGAAGAAGAACCCTGGCAGTGGAAGTAACGATTGTTTAGTGGCTTTGCTTATTACACTACTTTATGAAAACCAAGCACGTAACAAACCATAAACAAGAACCAATAGAATGATCCGAATAATTGACAGTTTGAAGGAACGCAGTAAAACAAAAATACTTGCGACAACGGCCATATCTATAGGCTCTTTTACAGAAGTAATAAATACAGGGCTATAGAGCGTTGCTGCTAATAAACCCACCACGCTTGCATTAACACCCACAATGGCACCCGACACTCTTGGATGCTCGGCCAAAACTTTCCAGTGTTGGTTAAACGCTAAGACAAGTAAGAACCCCGGCAAGAAAATCCCCAATGTAGCAATAAATGCGCCTATTAGCGGGCTCTCGTAACTCATCGCCCCTAAGTACGTTGCGAAAGTGAACAAGGGCCCTGGCAACGCTTGGGCGACCGCATAACCGGTGATAAAGCTTTCATGTCCTATGGATTGGGCGAAATAATCTTGTAGTAAAGGCAGCACC
>NZ_LWEY01000768.1:0-1128 GCF_001634935.1 Oleiphilus sp. HI0043
AAACCGATCAGCGACTCAGCAGAAACGGAAACCAATCAAAACGAATGTACCGACACTTCAACTGAGCAAAAATAGAAGTAGTGAGTCGACTCAAGTAAATCTACCCCCTCTTAAAACAAAAAAACCGCAGCCAAAACTGCGGTTTTTTCTTATCTTATTAAGACACACTCCCGAAGAATACTTCCTATTGCCTAAGCAATTTTCCTGGGAGCGTGCTTATCAAAGATGGTCTTACAGACGTTCCCAAATTGTTGAGATGCCCTGACCAAGACCTACACACATGGTAGAAACACCATATTTGCCGCCCTTATCTTCAAGAACATTCAACAAAGTCGTTGAGATACGTGCACCTGAACAACCTAGTGGGTGACCCAAAGCGATCGCACCACCATTCAGGTTAACTTTAGTCTCTGCAACATCTAGCAACTTAAGATCTTTCATTACTGGCAAAGACTGACCTGCGAAAGCTTCGTTAAGCTCCCAGAAATCGATATCTTCAATGGTAAGACCAGCACGCTTAAGTGCTTTCTTAGTTGCTGGAACTGGGCCGTAACCCATGATAGCTGGATCACAACCTGCAACAGCCATTGAAACGATACGAGCACGTGGCTTAAGGCCAAGCTCTTCTGCTTTCTCAGCTGACATCAACAACATTGCTGCTGCGCCATCTGTAAGCTGTGAAGACGTACCCGCAGTTACTGTACCGCCTTTAGGGTTGAAAGCTGGCTTCAACTTGCCTAGAGACTCTGCAGTCGTTTCTGGACGGATTGTTTCATCGTCCTCAATAAGAACTTTAAAACCGTTCTCATCATGACCTTCAACTGGAACGATTTCGTTCTTAAAACGACCTTCCAATGTAGCTTCGTGAGCTAGACGGTGTGAACGCGCGCCAAACTCATCTTGCATTTCACGTGAAATACCGTGCATTTTAGCTAACATTTCAGCCGTTAGACCCATCATGTTAGATGCTTTTGCAGAGTACTTACTTGCTGCTGGGTTGTGGTCGAAACCTTTAGTCATGGATACGTGACCCATGTGCTCAACACCACCCACAACAAACACGTCACCGTTACCGGTTTGGATTGCTTGTGCAGCTGTGTGAATTGCACTCATCGCAGAACCACACAA
>NZ_LWEY01000769.1:0-984 GCF_001634935.1 Oleiphilus sp. HI0043
GTGTAAATTTCTCACGCTCATCAGGCATAGACCAACCCATTCGCCCCAAATAGTTAATGACTGACTCGGGTAAAAAACCAGCACGCTCATAATAATTAATACTGGTTGGGTTCTTACGCTTGCTTAGCTTGCTCTTATCCGGGTTTCGTAATAATGGCATGTGACATAGCACAGGCATCTCCCAGCCAAAATACTTATACAACAACTGGTGCTTAGGTGCCGAGTTAATCCACTCTTCACCACGGATAACATGCGTGATCGCCATCAAATGGTCATCAACTACATTCGCCAGGTGATAAGTAGGCATACCGTCTGACTTAAGCAGAATTTGAGAATCGACCTGAGACCAGTCAATCTCTATCTTGCCACGTAACATATCGTCAATTTCGCAAACACCTTCGTCCGGAACTTTCATACGAATAACATGCGCATCGCCACGAGCTAAACGTTCTTTGACTTCGTCACTAGATAACTCAAGGTCACCTTTAATCCCAGGGTTTAAACCCGCCGCTTTTCGCTCTTCACGAATCGCATCAAGCTCTTCTGGTGTACGAAAACAATAAAAGGCATTACCCTGTTCGACCAACTGCTCGGCATAGGCACGATAGTCGTCTTTTCGCTCACTCTGGCGATAAGGCCCATAATCACCACCTACATCTGGACCTTCGTCCCAATCAAGCCCTAACCACTTCATTGAAGATAAAATATCACGTTCCGATTCTGGCGTGCTTCTCGCTTGGTCAGTATCTTCAATTCGAAGGATAAACTTACCTCCGTGTTGCTTGGCGAAACACATATTAAACAATGCAATATATGCTGTACCAACATGAGGGTCACCCGTTGGGGATGGTGCGATTCGTGTTCTTACCATTTGTGTCATTAACGTTATGCCTATCTGATTTTTTACTGTGTCAACGCTGGTATCGAGCGCTTAAATATTATCTGTATACCTTACTAGCCGTAACCACCAACAAAGGGGTTGTT
>NZ_LWEY01000770.1:0-549 GCF_001634935.1 Oleiphilus sp. HI0043
TTGTAGCAACGGACATTATTTCGTCCATTTCTCTTTGCTTCGTATAGGGCATGATCAGCCTTTTCACATAAGGATTGAGCGTTTTCGTGGTCAGCTAATGCAATGCCGCAACTAAAGGTGACATTGAATGTGCCGGTTCCGGCGGGCTGTGGTAATTCTGCAAAGCGTTCACGTATTTCGTTAAGAATAGTTTTAGCATCGCGTTCAGAAGTATTTGGCAGTACGATGGCAAACTCTTCGCCACCATAGCGACCGATGTGGTCTGTTTTACGTAGCCGCTGTTTAAGGAAAAGAGAAAGGCTTTTCAGTACGCGGTCGCCAATAGGGTGGCCGTAGTTATCATTAATCTTTTTGAAGTAGTCGATATCGAGCATTGCGAAACAGACAGGTAGTTCGCTTTCCGCTGCTTTAGCAACTTCAATTTCTAGCAAATGTAGAGTATGGGTATGATTGTAAAGCCCGGTCAGGCTATCGCGAATCATTAGTGCCAAAAGGGATCGAGCTCTTCGGCCTCGGTTTCGCAGCGTGGCGATGAGGTGTTTCGGGTCG
>NZ_LWEY01000771.1:0-634 GCF_001634935.1 Oleiphilus sp. HI0043
CCATGGGTGCTGTGGTTTATCAGGAGTTGAGGCGTGTTGGTACTCGGCGTCAGCTTGCACTGGCGGTCACCGCAATGACCGGAAGCTCAGGCGTTGTATTAAGGCCCTGCCTGTTGGTAATCGGTATTGCCATTCTCAACAAAGAAGTCTTGAGTGATGATTTGTTTTATTGGGGAAGCCGGGTTTTCATGCTAACGCTTGCAGTGTTTTTTATGTTTGCCATGCTGACTCGACGTGGGCCTTTAAGCATCGCACCTTTTAGCGAAGCATTTCAGCCTTCTATTACAAAGTTTCGAGCACTGCTTCCTTATATCATCATTATTGCGCTCAGCATGTTGATTTACGCCGTATTGTTGAATGCCTATCTTGATGAATTTTCAGCCCCGATTATCCTCCCCGTTATTATGTTCGCCTTTATTATTTATGAACGTAAGTTCAGCCGGGACTTTGAGCAGCAAAATAAGACCTTGAATGTTAGCCCCAATATCGTATCGGCGTTTAACAATGCTATTGGCAATTCTTCGGTGCAAATTGGCGCGCTACTGATGCTAATGGCTTGCTCTTTTACGATTGGCGGCATTCTAGAACGGAGCGGTAGTGGTTTATCCATACCCGAAGGCTTTGAGTCAGTTTA
>NZ_LWEY01000772.1:0-886 GCF_001634935.1 Oleiphilus sp. HI0043
TTCCATCGGATCAGATAACGCAGCATGCCATACAAAGTTTTCATTTTCTTCTGCTAGCTTGTCATACTCGTCCTGATAAAACATTTCTCTCAAGCTTCGAGCACCATACCAGAATGACATCTTACGCTTAGACTCAAGTCGCTTAAGCTGATCAAAAATATGTGAACGCATCGGGGCCATACCCGCACCGCCACCAACAAATACCATTTCGTTGTCAGTATCTTTAGCAAAGAACTCACCAAATGGCCCGTAAACATCGATGGTATCGCCCTTCTTAAGATTGAATACGTAAGATGACATTATCCCTGGAGGGTGGTTCGTTCCTGGAGGAGGCGAAGCGATACGAATGTTGAACTTAACAAGCCCTTTTTCTTCAGGATAGTTTGCCATTGAGTAAGCTCGTATAACGTCTTCTTTAACAATTGACTTATACTGCCACAAGTTGAATTTATCCCAGTCTTCGCGATATTCGTCTTGAATTTCAAAGTTTTTATAATCAACTTCGTGAGGTGGACACTCAAGCTGAACATAACCACCAGCGCGAAAATCAACGTTCTCGCCCTCTGGCAACTTAAGAACCAGTTCTTTAATGAAAGTAGCTACGTTGTCGTTTGATTCAACAGTACAAACCCACTTCTTAACGCCAAATACTTCTTCGTCAACTTCGACTTTCATGTCCTGTTTCACAGGAACCTGACAAGCGAGTCTCCAGCCTTCACCTTCTTCACGCTTGGTAAAGTAAGCTTTTTCAGTTGGAAGCATAGAGCCACCACCTTCTAAAACTTTACACTTACACTGCGCACATGTACCACCGCCACCACAAGCTGATGATAGAAATAGGCCTTCAGAAGCAAGCGTTTGAAGTAGCTTTCCTCCTGCCGGGGTT
>NZ_LWEY01000773.1:0-841 GCF_001634935.1 Oleiphilus sp. HI0043
TGAGTTTATATCTGTAGCGTAAGTCTTAAGCTTATTTGCATCGCTTATTAATAATTTATTATCAGAGGTGATAGCCAGGTGGCTTGGTTCTTCAAAAATCTCATCGATTCTTGTAACCCTTAAGTCAAACTTATCTTCGCGTTTATTGCCTGCACCATCAATTGTATTGATGTTCAGTTCACCGATATCAGGTTCGGTTGGAAGATCTACACGCCAGTTTGCGTAATTATCATCACTCGTAACTGGTTCACCATTTACTGTGACGCTTTCGATACCACTATGCTCATCATAACTGGAGCCGCTAATTGTCACCACTGAGTTAGTCGTTGTTCTACTGTAGGTAGGTGATGTGAGCGTTGTTGTTGGCTCCGCTTTATCTCCACCGGAGTTACTACCTCCATCACAGCCAAACAAGGAGAGCGCCATTATCGGCAGGCTCACCTGTAGAGAGCGTTTAAAATTGATTCCATTAAGCAACTTGTTCATATCTATATTCTTTAGCCGGGATATCTGATTGGTTGGCACCAAGCTCGATTTTAGCGCTTGGTGCCTTTGCACAATAAACTTAGTACAGTGCTAACTATTGGATTATCGTTTCAAGAGCCCAGGTGTTTAGCGTTCCTGAGTTGGTGATCGTTGCTTTATCCTCTACTTTGAGTGTCCAGACACCTTGAGTAGACTCACCGTTAAATGCGCTTAAGGCGTTGTGAGGAATAACTGTGCCGCCGATACCGGGGGAAGAGTTACAAACGTTCTCTACAGCGGAGCTTCCCTGATCATCGAATGTTGCGTCGACATCATCGTTGGCGCAACCGAAATCGAACCAGCCGCCGGTTGTTCC
>NZ_LWEY01000774.1:0-421 GCF_001634935.1 Oleiphilus sp. HI0043
CAACCATTAAACAAACAATGGTAAATGAAACCCCGTTTAACAACCAAAACTTATACTTTAAACGGAGATTCAAAAGAAACTTATACATATCTGGTAAGGCTCAATTAATTATTATCGTCAATAAAATAGCAGTATAGACCTAAACTTCGGATTCTAAAGGATGTTTAGTGATTTATTCACCTCCCTAAAATTAGCCCTCAGATAAAAACAGGCCTGACTAAGAGAAAATATCTAAAACGGATTTGGAACCTTTCTGCAAACCTCTTGTCCTAAGTTCTACAGTTGCTTAAAAGAATCCCGATAGAGTAGGAATTTATGAAAAAAACACTTTGGATCGTCAGTTTGCTTAGTATTATTACCTATCTGAGCGCAATCACCCAAGCAGCACAAGAGCCTGGGGCATCCACCATGAGTAAAGGCG
>NZ_LWEY01000775.1:0-843 GCF_001634935.1 Oleiphilus sp. HI0043
CTAGCCTGAGCTCGAACCTATTAGTTTTAGCGGGTTCTACCGAAACTAGCGGGAAAAACAGCTTGTTGAGTGAGTTCGATGCATTAGGCCAGAAAATCACCACACAGCTAGACCAGATTCATATTTTTCTTGACCATGAATTAGAAAAAGCTTTTCATGAAGCATCTGAGATGCGTTATGGCGCACAAAAAAGCGTTGTCATTAGCGGCACGCTTCTCGTCTTTTTCCTTGTCTTTTTTAGCTTCCAGCTAGTTCGTTCGATTACACGTCCCATTAACGACCTGGTTAAGGCGACTCAGAGGCTTAAAAGCTCAGAATGGGATTATCGAGTCAATTTAGATACCGGGGACGAATTGGAGGAACTTGCTGACAGTTTCAACAGCATGGCTGAACAGCTTTCCCATCAACACCTAAGCCTCAAAGACCAACTGGATAGACACAGTATTCAGCTAAAGGAACGTTCTTTAGACCTTGAGATACTTTTATTGGCAAGCGCTGAACTCTCGTCCGAGTTAGATATTGAGCAGTTGCTAAAGCTTATGGCGCAGAAACTAACAAGTACACTGAAAGTAACCTATTGCCGTATTGCTCTAAAAGATAGTGAGCATGCAGGCCCTGTAATTCGCGCAGCCTATCCCATCAGGATGCTAGATTGGGAGCCTGGCATTGGAAACGAGTTAGACGTAAAATATTGTCCTGACTTACAGAAGGCTTTTGACACTGGACGATACGTATCAGTTTCTAATACAGAAATGTTTGATCGGAGACATAAAGTTGAGTTGGAACAAATTTTCACTTCTGAAACACATTCCGGTTTAATCTTTCCCTTAGTTATTAAAGGAC
>NZ_LWEY01000776.1:0-534 GCF_001634935.1 Oleiphilus sp. HI0043
CTACAGCGTAAGTCTGCAGCTCTAAAGCTGGAAGACGAAAAAATTGCACTAACCGTTGACGATTTACGCTTATGCTACGGTGAAAAAGAGGCCCTTCACGGCGTAAATATGCAGATCCCACAGAACCGAGTAACGGCTTTTATCGGCCCATCGGGTTGTGGTAAATCGACATTATTGCGTTGCTTCAATCGCATGAACGATTTGGTTGATGGCTGTAGCATCACCGGTAAAATCATGCACGAAGGTAAAGATATCTACCAACGTAAAGTCGAAGTGGCTGAACTTCGTCGCCGCATTGGTATGGTATTCCAGAAGCCAAACCCTTTCCCAAAGAGCATCTATGAAAACGTCGCTTATGGCCTGCGTATTCAAGGAATCAACAAAAAGCGTATTCTAGATGAAACAGTAGAATGGTCTCTACGTACTGCAGCACTTTGGGATGAAGTTAAAGATCGTCTTGATGATAGCGCATTGGGTCTATNCGGTGGTCAGCAACAACGTTTGGTGATCGCACGAACCGTTGCTGTTAAACCA
>NZ_LWEY01000777.1:0-37148 GCF_001634935.1 Oleiphilus sp. HI0043
AACATATTGCCGAGTTGAAGGTTCAAGCGAGTCTTTTAACAGTAAAACGTTATATATTGGAAAAGTATCCGGAAAGTGGGGAGGAGCGTTTTACTCGCCTTGTGCTTGCAGCGTTCCCTGAATTTGCCGAGTCTATTTTTCGTGTCATTGAAGGTTTAGAGCGCTACCAAAACTGGGTTTCAGAAGAGTATTTATACCTGGAAGAATTATCTCCTTTAGCAAAAAACGGTATGCTCTGGGAAAAGCGTAGAGAAATTTTTGGCAGTGATGCCGAACTAATTTGGCAAGATGAGAAAGATAACCTTAACCAAAGCAAACTTAGAATGCAGGAAGTTTTTCATCAGCTAGATCAATCAAATGAGACGAGCCTGGATGAAAAGCTATTTCAACTTCGTAGTGCAATTGATGAAAATTTAGCTGGAAGTGTCCAGGACGCAGCCCTTAGTGAAGGGGTAATCTCTCGAGCCTTTTTTAACCTTAGCTCTGTTCAAAAGGGTTTGTCTGAAATGCCTGCTGAAGAGCGACAGATAGAGATAGATAATATTCGGCGCCAGTTAGGTTATTCAGAAGAGCAAATTGAAACACTTGCTGCAAAGGACCAAGAACGTGAGGCGAGATGGCAAACTGGTTACGCCTATATGGCTGAGCGAGCTGAATTGGTGGCGAGCCTTGATGCAGAACAGCTTGATGAGTCTCTTGCCGAGCTTAGGCAAAAATACTTTGAGCATGAAGCTGTTACGATTCAAAGGGAAGAGGAAATGGACTTCTGGCGTTTTAACAGGCCTAGGAAGTTTGGTAATAACTAAGAGTCGCGTATGCCAACACTTCTAGCTAAGGAGAGGAGATACGCTATTCACCTCTGTGGCTGAATAGCGTTAACAAGTGCTTTAAGGGATGTCGATAGAAATCGTTTCAGAGAATTGGCTTTGAATCTCATTGCTATCGACTGTTGCAATACGCAGGTACATTGTTCCTGATTGCACATCGCTGATTATGTAGTTGTAGGTCTCACTACCTGTGCTGTTAATACGAATGCTTTGGTTTAGCTCGGTGTTGTTATAAGCATATTCGATAACATATGCTGAAATTTCACTACTTTCCAGTGCGCTGCCGTCTTCACGTGTGCTTGGCGCAGACCAGCTTAGCTCGAGTGAAGAAGGTAGAGAGTTAACCGAGACCAAGGCTTCTTGTGAGTAAGCTTCACTGCTGGCATTACTGACGACTACAGAATATAAGCCGGTATCTTCGATACCCGCATTGCTGATGCTCAAGTCCTGCGAATTAGCGCCAACTAACTCTTCGCCATTGAATAGCCACTGATATGAGAATGGGCCGTCTCCGCTAGTGCGAACTGTTAAGTCTACACTTTCACCCGCGTTGATCTCTTGTGAATAGGGCTGCTGGGTTATGCTTACCGGTACACTTATAGATAATACGCTTAGGTTTGCACTGAAAGATGTAGCGGAGCCTTGCGTGTTACTAACTGTCACATCATAGCTCCCTGCATCACTTAACTCGACTGAGTTTAGGCTTAAGGTATTGCTATATGCGCCGCTAATATCCGTGCCATTGTGTCGCCATTGGTAAGTCAGAAAGCCTCCACCGCCAGCGTTGACGCTAAATGAAGCGGAGCTTCCTTCGGATACTGTTAATGAAACGGGGTGCGAGTTAATGCTGGGTGCTGCAAGTTGTTCATTGACGGTAACGCTGACAAAGTTTGAATAAACCTGGGAAACATTGTTGCTAATCGATACTCGGTAACTTCCCGTGTCACTTATTGAACTTGGGCTAATCGTTAAAGTGCTATGTGTTGCGCCAGGAATTAAGGAGCCGTTCTTTTGCCATTGATAGCTGATTGGATCTCCGCCAGTCGCTAAGACGCTGAGAGAGATTGTTTCCCCTTCAGTGACGATGCTAGCGCTAGGTTGCTGGGATATGCTGACGGGTAACACGTTTTCTTCCACTGAGACAAGGGCTTCTAGCGAGTGGATAGTTTCCTCACTGTTGGAAATGGTGACACTATATAAACCAGAATCGCTAAGTTGAGCGCTCGTTTTATTGTAGGAGCTTGCTGTCGCGCCCGGGATATTCTCGCCATCCTTCTGCCACTGATAGCTTAAGCTTCCCGCTCCGGATGCGAGAACAAACAAAGAAAAGCTTTGTGATTCACTGGTATGTATGGACTGCGGTTGAGTTTGAATTTGAAGCTCAGCGCTGTCGAGATCTTCTGCAATATTTTGAGCATCATTGGTGATACTGCTCAGTGCGCTAGCATAACTATTTCCGTTGTCAGAGTAGGTGTCCAGGTATGCAGAAAGCTGCTCTGCTAGGTCGCTTGCTGTGTAGAACACGTTCGCTAAGGGAATATGATCAAGCAATTGGTTCGTGCCTATCCACTCTGTATCAAGCGCGTGCTCATAAAGAGAAGCGCTTAGAATTGCTTGCTTTAGAGATTCGTCACTTGCATCCGAGAGCTTTGTTAGGTCAAGTGTTGGGGTAGTTAAGGGGTCGCTCTCTAAGTCAAAACTTTCCATGACCCACTGAGTGGCTGTTACTATGTTTTGCGCATTTAAGCCCTGAGGCAGAGACTGCGCAGTTTTAACAATAAGGTGACTTAAAGGTGAAAGAAACGTTGTGGAGTGGGTTTGCTTGCTTGTTAGACCTAAGAGTTGAAAATAAGCTGGGAGTCTGACTGCTTCACCAAACGAAAGTGTTTGGCCAGATATTTTTTCAATACAGCCTTCTACCAGGTCGCAAAGCATGCGAGTATCAGTATCTACGCTTAGTGAGAGTAGAACGAGCGTGCCATCTTCAAGTTCGTTTAAGTCTAGTGAAAAATAGCCGGATGAGTCGCTGCGTGTTTGTGTGATCAGGCTATTATCTTCGGCTCGGTATGCGCTGATTATGCCGTTGCTGATGACGCCTTTAACAGCACGTCCATCAACATTGTTATCTTGCCGGTCGCTATCAAAAAATTCGCAGCCACTTAAGAACAAACACATTAGCAGTGTACATAGTTTGGAGAGTGCTATTTGACTTGTATCTTTTGCTTTCATAGTTGTACATTCGAAATATTCATTATGGACAGGCATAATTCAACAACTCGCCCCTTCCTATAAAATGACGCAAGAAAGGGCTAAAAACCGCAAATGTATAGTGGTATGCGCGATTTCAACAGTTGGAATAAACGTAAAGAATCTAAAACGGGCTTCTGCGTAATGTGCAGTTATTAATAGAGTAACGCTGCTAATCTCTATATCTTATAGGTATGTATGAGCCAAGATCCTGAAATCCTTATCCGATAGTTAAAATTCTAACTAAAGAATTGTAACTTTGTGTGAAAGTGATATTAACATTACGTAATAGCTTTGTCTTGTCTGTACCAGTAAAAGTAAGACTTAGGGGATTTTATTTACTCGCTTAGAGAGTGCGCGTCGGAGAATTTCTTGCTGGTCTTCGTCTTTACAGCTATATAGCTGCTTGAAATCACTCAATATAGGACCGAAGAAGTCCTTGAAGTGCTGCGAATCCTGATAAACTTTGTATGCTTTCTGTTGAATTGCATCGCTGGACAGTTTCTCGGTATTTGAAATGTTATATAACTGCTCTATTTCCTCTTTGAGAGAGGCGATCAAGGGCAGGTTGGGATTATTTTCTGGGTCCTCAGGTTGCAAATGCTCCCATAAGCTTAGCAATGTCTCCTTTGCTTGGTGGGTGTTGGATAGGTCGGCTTGGGCAGCAATATCCAGACACTCAACAGACTCTTTGAACATGGTTTCGGTTTCTGCCAGTTTAGCGCTGATCTTGTCATTAAAATCATCTGTTTGAACTGAAAGCGTGCGCACTTCATCTGCAACAACGCTAAACCCTCTTCCTGCATCGCCTGCTCGAGCGGCTTCAATCGCGGCATTGAGCGCAAGGAGGTTGGTTTGTGAGTTGATCTTGTTTATATCTTCTAGATGCTCAACTACTTCATGAAAACGTGCATCAATATCGTCAAAGTTCTGGTTTAAAGTAACAGAAGCCGCCTGAATGTTTTCAAATTGCTGAATCAGCTGGGCTAAGGCCTGATTCGAAACTTCTCCAAAGTTGTTGAGGCTTTCTAGTGTGCTGGGCTCAAGGTTTTCATCTAAAGATTTTGATAATGATTTAGCATAGCTGTCTGCCCGTTCGATTGTCTCTGCAGTTTGTGTCGTATCGTCAGAAAGCGAGTGTGTAAGTTTTTCAGTATCCTCTGCAAGCTGGGCGATAAGCGCAATTTTTTCATCCATCATATGGTGGATTTTATCGAATAACTCAATTTGCGCCTGCTTTTCTCTTGCCGCCCGTTTTGCTCGCGGTGTTTGGTCATAGGGCACTAAAGATCGCTCAATGCGTTGCCAAATCATAAAGCCAACGATCATTGTCATGAACACTAAGGGAACGATGACGTAGCTTGGTAGCGGCGGTGCGATGACTAGCCAGCCAGTTGCGAGAACCTGCAGGAAAAGCAGACAAGCGTATTCATATTTCATTGAGTGACCTTTATCACCAGTGTAAGAACCGAGCGCTAAAATGTTTCGAGTGCGAACGACAAGACGAGCCTATTTAGCGAGCAAGTCTGGCCTCAGTGTCACTAGAAGCAATCGTTTTAGCTTGTTTGAATAAGTCTAGTATGCTTACGTATTTCTACAATGTTTGTAGAAAAAATAACGACCGCAATCAGCGGCGTCTTGGCTTATATCGGCCAAGACGGTGAGATCTGGAGTTATTTTGTTTTTAGCTTCCAGTTAACTGTTTGCCCGGCATAAAAAGGAACAATTGGATTGCCATTAGGGAGAATGATTTGCTCCGGGATGGTCCATTCTTCTTTTTGAAGTGTGATAGTACTGGTATTGCGTGGTAGTTGGTAAAAATCTGGGCCGTGATGGCTGGCAAAGCCTTCGAACTTGTCGATCGCTCCAAGGTCCTCAAATACTTGCGCATAAAGCTCTATAGCGCTCCAGGCACTGTAGCAGCCAGCACAGCCGCAAGATGACTCTTTTTTCGCCTTTTCGTGAGGTGCTGAGTCGGTTCCAAGGAAGAATTTGCTTGAGCCACTCTTTACAGCTTCTCTAAGCGCTGTTTGGTGGGTGTTGCGTTTAAGTACAGGTAGGCAGAAGTTATGGGGCCGAATACCGCCTACGAGCAGGTCATTACGATTAAGGAGCAGGTGTTGGGGAGTGATCGTTGCGGCCAGTTTGTCTGAGCCTGCTTGTACAAACTGAGCAGCTTCAGAGGTTGTGATATGCTCAAAAACAACTCTTAGCTCGGTAAATTTTTCGGTGATAGGGGCTAGGTGTTGTTCAATAAAAAACTTTTCCCGATCAAAGATATCAACCTCATGAGAGGTCACTTCACCGTGAATCAGTAATAACATGTCGCAAGCTTGCATTGCCTCAAAAACCGGGTAAAGCTCGTTCAAGGCTGAAACTGCAGCATCGGAATTGGTTGTTGCTCCTGCTGGGTAAAGCTTGGCTGCAATAATGCCCGCTTGCTTGGCGCGAGTAATGTCTTCGGGCTTTGTATCGTTTGTCAGATATAGGGTCATTAAGGGAGTGAAATCGACTCCTTCAGGTATAGCGTTTTCAATTCTGGCTTTATAAGCAAGTGCCATTTCTGTGTTAACAACAGGCGGGACAAGGTTAGGCATCACTATCGCTCGCTTAAAGCACCGAGCGGTTGCCGGGACAGTTTCTGCGAGCATGTCTCCATCTCGAAAGTGAAGGTGCCAGTCATCGGGGGCTTGAATAGTGATTTCTTGCATGGGATATCCTGAATCAAAAATTTAAGCTTATATTATGCCTGAAAATATAGGCTTCAGGAAATTCAGGGTGGGAGGACAAGGTATGGATGACTAACTTGTCTGGAGGGATCTCAGGCGCTTACTTTGCCAACTCTATTTTGCCAAGCAGGCCTGCATGGTCTGAGAGGTAAGCCCGCTGGTATTAGGCATATCTCCGTTTGACTGCTTGGCACGTAAAATTCTCAAACGCTCAATTGTGCGACCTTTCGGGTTAATTGAAATGTGACCGGCGCATTTTTTTATCCGTATTTCCCATCTACACGGGGGCTTGTCCATACGGGAATAAAGGCTAGGCAGAATAATGAAAATGCTATGATCCACAGACCACCGGAAATATTGACCCAAAGCAAGTGACTACCCGGAGCAATGGCTGGTAGAAAAAACCTAATGATGGCAGCCAGAGAAAGAATAAGCAGGGCGGGCCCTAAAGTCTTTGGTAGATGCTTAAGGTTTCGCCCTGTATGGCCCGTTGATACGCGTGCCATCATGCCCATGGTCATAACGCCAATAGCGCCGACAGCAAAAGCATGTATGGACAAATAAGGCGACAGTGAAAGTCTGGTTTCAAATACAAAAATTAAAAAGCCGATGGTAATTGAACCCAGGGTTACGAAGAAACTCCATAGCAAAGGGGATTTCCATATACCTGATGTATACCAGCCGATCATACGTATGGTCGTGATAATGACCATGAGTGCCGCAGCAGTCTGCGCGAGGGTGATATAGTTGGTAAAGAGGGTTGCGATAAAAAACACTAAAAAGACCAGCATACTTGAGATATCGAGAATTCTAGAGTTAAACAAGGTCACTTCGTAGCCTACCCCTCGTTCAATAAAAAGAGGAATAATCCGACGCCCGATGGTCAGGATCAGACCGACAACGATATAGAGGCCTGCGTAGAGGGATGTATGTGCACCTGAATCACTAAAACCAAGTGCTTGAGCATAGAAAAAGGCATTCCCGACTGCAATCAGCACTAGCTTCGAAAGAATCGCCATTTGACGCCATTGTTTGACTTGGATGATCGGCTTGGCAATAGCGTAGCCGAGACAAACGATAAAGATGAGGTCGAAGAATGCAGCGAGTGATAGTACGTTAATCAGCCACATTAGGCGTGCCAGGGCCCACAAAGAAAAGAGGATCATGAGCGGTTTGCCGTGAGGAGTCTGTAGGCCGGTCCAGTTTTTTACTGCGGTTAACAAAAAGCCGGCGATTACTGCCACGGCGTAGCCATAGATCATTTCATGAGCGTGCCATTGAAAAGGGCTGATGCTATTTGAATTAAAAGACCAGGCTTGGTTTAGAAAGAGTAACCATACGGCGATGCTGACTAAAGAAAGGAGGCTAGCACCGGCGAAAAATGCACGAAAGCCAAGGTTGAATAATGCTGGGTGTTGAGAGCTGAGCTCGTGTTTAGGTTGCATTGACGATTCCTATGCCAGCTAGTGAGGATTGTATCACTATGACTATGGTTATTTTGTGTAGGTAGCGGGTTTCATACCGTGCTTAGCTGAAGGCATGTACTAGCCCGCTAGCGAGCTATGGAAAGCTCTGCCTACTAAGTAATCAATCTTTAAGGCTAGAGGGGGGGCAAGGAAGAATCAATACCTAAAAAGTAGCAAATGATCTATTAAGGTACAAGACTCAGAGCCTTTTTATAGTGCGCGGCCAAAGGCCGAGCCTGCCTTAGGATGCTATCAGCACTTTTGCAGGAGGCCCGCCCTTGAGGAGCGGGCTCTGCTTACAGGAAGATTTGTCCTTGATTAGATATTTCTAACAATTAAGCCTTTTTCAAGCGCTTCGTGAGTAAGCTTAAGCTTGGAAAGCTCCGGAACCTCGAGTTCAACTTTATAACCCGAGCCAAGAGCTGACTCAATTTCTCGGCCGTTCTTGCTGTTGAATAGCTGTGCTGCGGTGAAGGAAATATTACCTACCGGTGTTAGCAGCGTGAGCTGATCTCCAGTAGAAAGCTTGTTTTTCGCCTCAAGTTTGATGCGATTTGTGCCAAGGTCACCTTCCAGAACGTCTGCGACGAATAGTTGCTGAGTTGAGGTTGAATTGCCTGTCTCATAGTTTTGGTATTCATCAGGTACATGGCGGCGGTAAAAACCCTCTGTGAAACCTCTATTAGCCATGCCTTCGAGGTCGTCCATCAAGGCCATGTTGAACTCATGGCCGGCGGCGGCATCATTGATCGCTTGTCGGTATACTTGAGCAGTTCTTGCAGCGTAATAGTACGATTTGGTACGGCCTTCAATCTTCAGGGACTCAACACCTATATCCATCAGGCGCTTAACATGCTGAACAGCTCGTAGGTCTTTGGAGTTCATGATGTAGGTGCCGTGCTCATCTTCATAAGCAGGCATGTACTCACCAGGTCTGCCTTTTTCCTGTAGTAGGTATAAAGGGGAAACTTTTTCTAGGACGTCAGAACTTTCCGAAAGTGAAAGTGTTTGAACATTAGGGTCGTAGGTTTCAACTGCTTGGCTTGGAACAATTTCTCCGCCATCAGTCTGTTCTGCTTCGTGAGTCTGGTACTTCCAGCGACAGGAATTTGTGCAAGCGCCCTGGTTTGAGTCTCTATGGGTCATATAACCGGACAATAAACAACGGCCAGAGTAGGCAATACACAAAGCACCGTGAACGAAAACTTCAATTTCCATTTCAGGAACGCGTTGTTTAATTTCCGCAATTTCATCCAAGGATAGTTCCCGCGAAAGAATGACGCGTGTCAGGCCCTGTTGTTGCCAGAATTTCACTGTTGCCCAATTTACCGCGTTTGCTTGAACTGAAAGGTGAACAGGCACATCAGGCCATTTTTCTCGCACCATCATGATAATGCCGGGGTCAGACATAATCAGCGCATCTGGCTTCATAGCAATGACTTGCTCCATGTCGCGAAGGTAACTTTTTACCTTGTCATTGTGCGGGCTAATGTTCGATGCGATATAGAACTGTTTGCCAAGCTCGTGTGCGCGAGCAACGCCCTTGGCAAGATTTTCAATATGGTTAAACTCGTTTTCTCTGACGCGCAAACTGTACCGTGGTTGGCCAGCATAAACTGCATCTGCGCCATAGGCGAAGGCGTACTCCATATTCTGGAGCGAGCCTGCGGGAGATAATAATTCAGGTTTTTTCATGTGTTCCGATTCGAAATTAAGGCTATTCTTTCTGCGAAATGGCGGATCCTACCTGTAATTGCTCGAACCAGTCCAGGAATTTCCCAACATTTTCACCTTTGAATATTCGGCCGTGCTGGGGAAGAAGCATGTCGATCTCTAATTTTCTGACGCGGTTGATCCAGTCATTTTTGGCTGCATTGGAAGGCATCCAGCGTTGATGGAACATTTTCATTTTCGGGATATGTGCATCAAAATCATCGACGAACATTGGGCTGTCGATAGGCTCAAGAGCCGCACCAACATCGCCAGTGAACAGGATCTTCGCGACAGGGTCATATACATGGTAGTTGCCCGAAGAGTGAAGGTAGTGTGCGGGAATCAGTTGTAAAGACAGGCCCGCCAGATCCAATGTTCGGCCTTCATCCTGTATCGCCTCGTAAGAAATATTGTTCATGCCGAAATGTCGTATGAAGCCTTCCCAAAGCCAAGGGCCATGAAGTTTCGCATCTGGGATAACCTGATCCCAAAGACCCAAAGACGAAATGATGTCTGGGTCCTGGTGAGAAGCAAACAAGTGAGTGATTTGCTCTAAAGGAATGTATTTGACGACAGAGCTTAACATAGGAGCAAAAAGCTCAACACCGCCAGGATCGAGTAAAACAGCTTGTTGATTATTCACGATCATAAACTGATTCGAATCAATAATTTTTTCAGGCTTGTCAGGGTCTCTTCCGAAATAGATCCATTGATGCTTTTCTTGATATATTGCTTGAGATTTCATGTGCGTGCCTAGATTAGTTTATTGTTAGTAGATAAAAACTTTAACGCTTTATCGATATGGTAAAGGATGCGCTTGATCATCTCTTCAACGTTATGCGCCATATCGAGTAAAACAGGGCTATGTTCGCCAGTTCGAGGCGCTTCGATTTTGGAATTAACAGCAATAACGGCGATGCTACGAATATTCTTTTGCATTTCCGTCAGAAGGTCATTTAGTTCGCGGTTAAAGCGTGCAATGCGTTCACGGCTTTGCTGCTCGCGTTGAGGGCGCCCCTGGATGTGTTGTTGGACGATCTGAGGTACTTTGTCCGGTTCCATCACTCTATAGGCTTTTTCAAGCTTCTCTTCAAATAAACTGGTACGCCACTCGCGAACGGCTTTATTGGCGGTTTCAACAGTCATGGTACTCACCAGGTCGGCCAAGGATATGGATTCACGTGAACACTCATCATAAAAGGTTGCCAAAACAGCTAGACCGGCTGCGCTTTCGCCAATACGTTTAGCGAGTACGCGCAAATTTTTGGAAGAAATAGATAAGCTTCGAGTAATCTCCTGAGCATGATAGAGCTCAGCGGCAACCTTTGCTGCAATGACGGTTTGTTGGGTGTTCTCGCTAAGCATTGGCAGTGTCTCCCAAACTCACTTACGTAGCGTATTTAGGGCCAGATTTAAAAAGATAAGACTTAGTTCTATCCGGTATCTGAGGCTCTCGTAAGTGCTTTGTTTTTATTGATTCGTTTAGTTTAGCACTGATCAAAAAAAAGCTGGAATTCACGGGGATATTTTGTGGCTATCGGGCATAAAAAAAGCGGAGGTGGAAGAAACCTCCGCTAGCAGTAAAAATTAACCTAAGAGACTAGAATTTAGCTGCGAGCTGCACCCAAATTTTCGTAGTATCCTCGCCCGAGTCTCCTTTACTGTAATCGGCAAGCTTGATTAGCCCTGTGTAGTTATCAGAAAACTTCTTGGCAACTAGAATGTCAATTTCACTACCTAAATCTCCACTACCTTCATCGGCGTCAAACTGGTGGTAGATTACCGCGATCTTAGGACCGTAGTTTTTGGTTGAAATGCTAAGCGAGGTGTCTACTAAGCCGTCAGTCCCTTTTTCAGCAGCAAACTTGTCAGCCCAACCGTTGAACTTATGCTTGGTTGCAAGAGGTGTCTTAAACATGGCATTACCGTCATCTGAGCCAAGAGTTTCGTAACCCAGCTTAGCGGTAAAGCCTGAAACATTTACACCTGCTTCAAGGTTAAGATAATTCGTTTCATGCTCATTATCATCGTCAGTAGTTTGTTGGGCAAATTCAGCGGTATAAAGGACAGTAAGGTCGTCACTTGCTTTCACTTTACCGTTTGCTCGGATACCGAAAGTGTCATGAATATCTTTCAGGTCCAAGAAGTAAGCGCTTAAGCCCAAGCCGTCAATACTCTTGTTGTTTACGTAGTAAACTTGATGGTCGTTGCCGTCGATATCGCCTCCGGTAAAGGTGTTTACGTTATAAACATTAGAGAATATCAATGTTGTGTCTGGTAGTGCTGTGTTAACTAGGGTAAAAGCATCATAAGTTTGTTCGTTTTGTCTCCAGCCCACGCCGCCTAGCATACGCTGGCCATCTAGGTTGATGCGCTGGCGACCGTAGCGAACGAGCGTATCAGCTGGCGCAGCAAAATCGATATATGCCTGGTTAATTTCAGTATACGTAGCATCGAGCACTACTGCTTCTTCATCTGGATCAGCTCCACTGTCGCTGTAGTTGTCTTCACCGACAACACTGTTGTTATCCATTTCTAGCGTAGTGGATACGCCATTGTATGAAAGCGTCTTGTAGGTTAAACGTGTTTTCACTGTGGATGCTAAAGCTTCACGGTTGGTGAAATCATCTACATATTCAAAACGATAACGTAGCGCAAGGGATGCATCGCCGCCCGCAATCGCGGCAGTAATTGAGTCTGCCTCTTCTGCTGCAAACGTTGGAGCTGCTGCAGAGAGTCCGAGAGCGATCATCGAGATTGATAGACTTAAAGCGTTCTTCATAAGCGATATCCTAATTGATATAAGTTCTAAAAGACTCCTTGCTCTTGTGTCTTAAATTTGCAAGGGATGTGACCTATTTAACGCTTTTGGTTTTGGGGGGGCAATCGGATAAAGGGAGTAAGGGGCTATACCTCCTGATGGGTAAGTCTGGAGGTATAGTGTTTTAAGATGAACTCGAAGTTTTAGTTTAAGTATTTGAAAATCTAAGAGTTATCTCTTTTTTCTCGATCAAGACATGCAGCGAAATCAATGCCTTTTAGCTGGGGTACAAAGTTGCAAGGGCCTTGACGGCTGTCAATTTGTGAGTCGATTATATTATCCCAGGCAGTGCGGCAGGCATTGGTGCTACCTGGTAGGCAGAATAGTAAGGTCTTGTTTGCCATGCCCGCTAGTGCTCTAGACTGGACGGTTGAGGTGCCAATTTGCTCAAGAGATATTTGTCGGAAAAGCTCGCCGAAACCATCGACGACCTTATCAAGCAAAGGGGTAACGGCTTCAGGGGTGCTATCTCGGCTAGTAAAGCCTGTACCACCGGTAATGATAATAACTTGGGTGTCATCACTCGCAATCCATTTCGAGAGCGCAGCGCGAATTTTATATATGTCGTCAATGACAATCTTTTTGTCTGCGAGCTTGTGCCCAGCCGAGTTTAACTTTTCTACCAGAAGTTGGCCTGATGTGTCATTGTCTTCAGTGCGAGTGTCTGAAACCGTTAATACGGCAATGTTTAAAGGGATGGTTTCTTGGCTGACGTTGTGACCCATAGGGATATCTCTCTTGTATAAGCAATGTAGTAATAAAGTTTAAAGATGATGCTTAATCATCATCTAGGAAGTTATGACTGGTGGCATGTTGCACGCGCTGGTTAAAGCGATCAGTCTTGATAGCAAGGAACATGACAGTCATACAGCAAGCGAGCACACCATATAAAACCATGAAGCATGCGCTATGGATGCCGATCCAGTCAACGGCTAGGCCAAAAGCGATAGGGAGTGTGCAGCCGCCTAAGGCGCCAATTGCAGCCACTAAGCCACCAACAAGCCCCATTTGCTGAGGGTAGTATTCATGAATTGTCTTATACACACTTGCTCGCCCAAAGCCCTGGGCTATACCGATAATAAATATCAATGTACTGAAGAACCAGACGTTAATTTCGATAGCCAGTTCTACATCTTGATGCACGCCATGTATGGTCATCGTGGTCGGCGGATAGCACAAGAAGAACAAGCAAACTAAGCATATCCAGAATACTGCCCAGTTAACGGTGCGACCACCATAGCGGTCTGCAAACCAGCCTCCTAATGCTCGAACCATGCCAGAGGTGGCAACAAAGAAAAGCGTAAAGGCCATCGCTTGGCTATAGCTGAGTTTATAAGCGGAAGCATAATACTGTGGGAGCCAGAGGATTAGCGCTAAAAAGCTACCGAAGACAAAGTAGTAATATAGACCGAAGCGCCAAATCTGGATGGATTTAAGTGCTTGTAGGGTGCTAAGTTCGGCTTGAAGTTTTGTCGGGGTATAGGGGCGGGTAGGTGCTATTAGCCAGAACAGAAAAGCCATAATGAGTAAACCAACCCCATAGATAGGACCAATGCTGTCCCAACCCCAGTTCGCAACAATAATTGGGGCAAGTGCAAGGGTAATGGCTGAGCCGGTGTTACCTGCACCAAATATACCCATGGCAGTGCCTTGTCGGTTACTTTCAAACCAGTCGGTGATATAACGAATGCCGATGGTAAAAGATGTGCCACTAATACCGATCCACAAGCCAAGTAATAGGTAGCCTTCCAGAGTCTCGATGTGAGGCAGGATGAATAGTGGCGGTGTGCTAAGAAGCATTTGTAGGGTGAATAGGCTCTTGGGGTTGTAGCGCTCGCTAAGCCAGCCAGCAGGAATACGCCCTAGTGCACCGGTTAGAACCGGGGCCGAAAAGAATAATCCTAACTGTGTTGCGCTTAGGCTTAAGCTGTTTTGAAGTTCAAGCCCCAAAACGGCATAGAGTGTCCATACCGAAAAATTAGCAGCAAATGCTATGGTGGCAATGGTTAAGGCTCTGGCTGCGCCAGGGATCTCAAAATTCATTATGACGCTCTGATCGAAGGCTGTTTAACTCGGTTTATCCTCAAAGGTATTGTTGGTACAGAGGAGCTCGTTTATCTATTAAAGTGATTGATACCTATTAAATCAAAAAAACCTTGTGCATGTTTGTTCTAACCCTTTTGAGTTAGGGGGTATGAGTCGCCTACCTATAAGTGAGTAGGCTTTGTGATGCCTGCTGGCTTTGTGGCAAGGGAGTAAAAAATAAAGTAGGTATATGCGCTGTGCCGGGGCATTCTCAGGCCCTGCCTTACTTGACTCATATCAAGTAGGAAACCCTACACACGAAGCAGAATAGCGTCATACCCCTTTTTTGTATAGGAGGCTTTATGTCCACTGATCATAAAATAAACCTGTTCGCTTTTGGCGACCCCAAGATTAAAACACTCCACTTTACGTGGTTTGCTTTTTTCTTAACCTTCATGGTTTGGTTTAACCATGCTCCGCTTTTGGTGTTTATGAAAGAAGCGTTTGATATGTCGAGTCAGCAGGTCAAAGCCCTGATGATTCTGAACGTTGCGCTAACAATTCCAGCACGTATCGTCATCGGTATTTTGGTGGATAAACTAGGGCCCAGAAAGGTTTATAGTACTTTACTTGTACTGACAGGCGTCGTGTGTATAGCATTCGCACTGGCTCAATCTTATGAGCAGCTCGCAATGATGCGCTTTTTAATGGGCTTTGTTGGTGCCGGGTTTGTAATCGGTATCCGCATGGTTGGCGAATGGTTTCCTCATAAGTCTGTCGGTATCGCAGAAGGTATCTACGGTGGTTGGGGTAACTTTGGCTCAGCTGCATCGGCTATGCTATTGCCTACGCTGGCAATGATGTACGGTGGAGAAGATGGCTGGAGATATGCATTAGGTACAACAGGTATTGTTGCTAGTATCTATGGCCTTATTTACTATCAGGTAGTACGTGATACGCCAAAAGGTTCAACCTACTTTAAGCCTAAGAAAGCAGGTGGTTTGGAAGTAACAAGCTGGGGTGACTTTTACCTATACTTGTTCATGAATATTCCAATGTATGCAGCCTTAGCTGTGTTGGCTTGGAAACTATCTCCAACGGGTGTTGCTCTCTTAAGTCAGACTGCTGTTTACGTTATTTGGGCGGGTTTGGTCGCTCTATATGTTTTCCAAACTTACTCTATCTGGAATGTAAATAAAGAAAATCTGACAAACGGTGTCCAAGAGCTTGATAAGTACCACTTTAAGCAAGTTGCGATTCTAGACTGGTCTTACTTCGTTACCTTCGGTTCAGAACTAGCGGTTGTATCAATGTTGCCTCTATTCTTCTTGGAAACTTTTGAAAGTCTTGATCCTGTCAAAGCGGGCCTATTGGCTTCAGGCTTTGCCTTCATGAACTTGGTTGCACGCCCAACTGGCGGTTGGTTCTCTGATCACATTGGTCGTCGTAAAGCTCTAATGTTCTTGATTGGTGGTTTGGCATGTGGCTACTTTGTATTGAGCCAGGTTGATTCATCTTGGTGGATCCCCGCTGCTGTGATTGCAACCATGTGCTGTTCGTTCTTTGTTCAGGCTGGTGAAGGTGCGGTATTTGCGGTAGTTCCACTGATCAAACGTCGTATGACAGGTCAGATTGCAGGTATGGCCGGAGCGTATGGTAACGTCGGTGCAGTAACTTACCTAACTGTTTTGAGCTTTGTAGATTACAGTACTTTCTTCTTGGTGATCGGTTGTTCTGCACTGATTGTATTCTTCATTGCTGCAATGATGGATGAGCCAAAAGGACAGATCTCTGAAGTACTGCCAGATGGCACAGTTCATATGATTGATGTTGGCTAGTTAGAAACTTGCTAGTCTAGAGTGCCTGCTGGTGGCTTATTTCATCGGCGGGCATTTTTGCGTTAAGGTAACGCTATAGCACTAAACTCAGGATTTCTCGATGGCCCAGATTCTTAAGATTGATGCTGCATTTTCAACAGACGCCGGTATAAAACCGATCAATGAAGACTCGGCTGGCGTCAAGGTTCCAGAAGATAGCTATCTGCTTAACAATAAAGGTTGTGCACTCGTCGTTGCCGACGGTGTTTCATCAGCTGAAGCGGGGCGCGAAGCAAGCCATACGGCTGTTGAACGTTTTATTGAGGAATATTTCCAGACGCCTGACACCTGGTCAGTCAGTAAGTGCGGAGAGCAGATTCTATCAACGATTAACCTCAAGCTTTTTCGTAAGAGTCACGAGTTCTCGTCTGATACTAAAGGTTACTTATCTACATTCAGCTCCATCGTCATCAAAGGTCGTACCGCGCACTTTTTTCATGTTGGCGATAGTCGAATATTTTTGCTGAGAGAAGGCGAATTCGCCCAATGTACTACTGATCATGTCGCTTCTTTAGGCGGCGGTAAAACTTTTCTTACTCGCGCCATCGGTATGGATAATCGCTTGCACCTCGATTATGGGCGAATTCCTCTTGAAGCCGGTGATCGCTTATTGCTGTGTAGTGATGGTGTACATGACTTTATCGAGGAAGCGAGAATAATCGAAACGCTGGCGATGGACCAGCCGGCTGAGTTTATCGCGGACAAATTTCTAGATTTGGCACGAGAAGGCGAAACCGATGACAATATCAGTGCCGTTGTGGGTATTGTTGAACAGCTGCCTTTCGAAAACCTTGATGATTATAGTGCGAAACTGACACGCCTACCTTTCCCGCCAGCTTTAGAAAAGGGTATGAAACTGGATGGTTTTGTCGTCCAAAAAGAGTTATTTGCTTCGAGTCGAAGCCAGTTGTATCTAGTAAAAGATGAAGTGTCAGGCGAGCTGTTGGCGATGAAGACGCCCTCACCAAACTTTGAGGAAGATACCGCTTATATTGACCGGTTTATCCAGGAAGAATGGATAGGTATTCGCATACAGCACCCTAATGTGGTCAAGATTATTCGACAAGACCGCAAGCGCAGTTTTCTATATTACCTCATGGAGTATGTCGAGGGAGAGGGCTTAGATAAATGGCTGAGAAAGAACCAGCCACCGAGTCCAAAGCTTGCTATCAATATCGTTAAACAAGTTGCAGAGGGCTTAAAAGCGTTTCATCAAAACGAGGCGGTACATCAAGACTTGAAGCCCGGAAATATTATGGTGACTGAAGAGGGCAAGGCCTTGGTGTTGGACTTCGGGTCAGTATTTGTTGCCGGTTTGTCTGAGTGCGTGAGCCCGATTATTCCTGATGGCGTTTTGGGTACAGCTGGCTACTCAGACCCGCTTTATCTACGCGGACATAACCCCGGGATCCAGGGGGACGTCTACTCGCTAGCAACCATTACCTATGAAATGTTTACAGGCACCTTGCCTTATGGAGATAAAATAGAGCAGTGCAGAAGTGCCTTTGATTATGATCAGTTACGGTACACTGAAGCCAGTTCAAATAACCCGGTGATACCAGAATGGTTTGACGGTGCTTTGAAGAGAGGGACGTCTTTTGATCTTGAAGAACGGTATAGAACGATCGATGACTTTATGAAGGACCTGCTGCAGCCAAACCCTGAGTTTCTGAAAGCGGACCCGGTGGTGCAGAAGAGTGCCAATACTTTAATGTTCTGGAAGCTTCTGTCAGGTTTCTGGTTTGTTACTTTCTTGCTGCTCATTTACCTGTTTAGCCAGAACAGTTGATGTAAATGCTTTGATTTGAGCTTGGATGAAGGCTTGAGTCGAGCTATATTGTCGCTATTACAATAAAAGAAGTGTTAACGACATGAGTACTACTGCCCGCGCTTTTTGGTATCGCTGCCTCAACGAGCCTTCGGCCGATTTCTTTCCTTCCTTGATAGTGACGGTCTTTCTCTCATTAGTTATTATTCTTAATATTCTTGAAGTCGTACTTGGTTCTCTGCCAGGCTTCAGGGAGCAAATGGGCGACTGGGTACTCATTGCTAATATCTGCTTTGTGGTCGTTTTTGCATTTGAGTATCTGTTGCGTTATTGGGTAGCGGCAGAAACACCTCATGCGACTCATATGACTAGCGGGCGAAAGCGTTGGCTATATATTCGTTCGCCCATGGGCCTAATCGACCTTTTCTCTTTCTTACCTTTATTCCTTTTGTTGCTACTGCCGGGTGATGCGTTTGGTGACCTGCGTATTCTTAAGCTGATATCGATGGTAAGGGTGCTTAAGTTAACGCGTTATTCTGCATCACTGTTGATGATTGCTCGTGTCTTTCGTGAGAATAAGAACACCTTGCTGGCAGCAGGTTTGGTGATGATGATCTTGATGTTTATTGCCGCGACAGGTATTTATATCTTTGAAAAAGTTGAACAGCCTGAAGCCTTTGGCAGTATCCCCGCTTGTTTATGGTGGGCCGTTGTGACCTTGACAACCGTTGGCTATGGAGATGTGACGCCTATTACTGTCGGAGGACAGCTTTTTGGTGCGCTGGTCATGGTTTGTGGTGTCGGGATCGCAGCGATGCCCGCTGGTATTTTCGCATCCTCATTTGTCCAGCTTGTTCGAGAGCAGGAGCATGAGCGACGAAGAAAACTGCGTATTCGTCGCGGCCAATTAGAGGTAGTCGCTGGAAAGAATAAAGAGGAAGAGCCTTCTTTGCATTTGAGTATGAGTCAGTCTGAGCAGCGAGAAGTGGCGTATTTAGTGTCTGAATATGGCTTAACACTCGATCAGGCGACGGGTGTTGTGAGTCACTTTCGGCACTAAATGTCTTTGTAAGAGTCAGTGCCAGTTTAGGAAAGTACTAATTTATCGTCATCCAAGGCGTCATGATTCTTATGGAATTGATCCAGTAAGTCTTGGCTGTTCATACCTTCGCGCTGCTTGCCACTGACATCCAGAACAACCTGGCCCTGATGAAGCATCAAGGTTCTATCGCCAACGCTTAAGGCCTGATTCATGCTGTGTGTAACCATTAAGGCAGTTAGTTTTTCGCTACGAATAATCTCTTCGCTTAAGTTAAGGATAAATTTGGCTGTTTTCGGGTCCAGGGCAGCAGTATGCTCGTCAAGCAGTAGTAATTTTGAAGGTTGAAGTGCTGCCATTAGGAGGCTGACCGCTTGTCGTTGACCGCCTGACAACAGTCCAATTTTATCTTCTAAACGATATTCCAGGCCAAGCTCCAGGCTCTTCAACTTATTAATAAAGCTTTGTTTGAACTCTCTTCGAGCGGCTCGTTTTAGCCCTCTTCGTGAGGTGCGTGCGTGCGCAAGTGCAAGGTTTTCCTCAATCGTCAGGTCTTCACAGGTGCCAGTTAAGGGGTCTTGGAAGACTCGCGCTATCCATCGGGCTCTTTTATGTACAGGAAGCTTAGTGATGTCTTGATCATCTAAGTGAATTTGTCCTGTTTGAACAGCGACTTCACCAGACAGGGCGTTCAGTAAGGTTGATTTACCTGCACCGTTGCTGCCAATAACTGTAATGAATTGATGCTTAGGAATAGTCAGGTCGATTCCCTTTAATACATGGTTTTCTAAGGGGCTGCCGAGATTAAAACTAACATCTACCTTGCTCATTGAGATCATTGGCCGAACCTCGTGCGTGCTTTAATGGCGCTTTTGATATTTGGGGCAACAATTGCGAGCGTTACCAAAATAGCCGTGATCAAATTGAGATCTTGAGCTTTAAGGCCTAATAATTCACCGTTAAGTGCCACGGCAATAACCAGGCGATAGAGTAGTGAGCCAATCAGGCAGGCAAGGATCCAGCGAAACAGGTTCTTCGGGCTAATCAAGGCTTCGCCGCCTATCACAGAAGCAAGGCCGATAATAATGATGCCGACCCCCATAGTTACATCAGCGCTACCCTGACTTTGAGCAAATAAAGCGCCTGCCAGGGCGACAAGGGCATTAGATAGTGACATCCCAAGAATAACCATTAACGAAGTATTGACGCCATTGGCCTGAGCCATTCTGGGGTTAGAGCCTGTGGCGCGCATTGCTAAACCAATTTCACTACGCAGGAACATAAAAAGCAGGGTGAAAGTAATAAGACTAATGATACCGAAGCAAATTGGGTAGGCGACGTAATAAGGAATCTCATAAGTAGCAATACTTAGCTTATCTAGCGGGCTTAACAAGGTATCAACGCCGAGCAACGCGATGTTCGGGCCATCCATTATTCGCAGATTAATGGAATAAAGCGCGATCATAGTCAGGATTGATGCAAGTAAATGCAAAATTTTTAGTTTCACATTTAATATCGCTGTCACTGAGCCTGCAAGGGCGCCGGCTAAGCAAGCGCAGAGCGTCGAGATAAGAGGGTTTACGCCAGCAACAATCAGTGCCGCGGCGACAGCGGCCCCTAAGGGAAAAGACCCGTCAACAGTAAGGTCAGGAAAACCCAGGACTCGAAAAGAAAGAAAGACTCCAAATGCGACCAGAGCAAAAATGAAGCCGGTTTCTAAGGCGCCGAATAAGGCAAAACTATTCAACAAGTGATTTAGCCTTAGAGATAAACTCTGGCGAAAGTGTTATGCCCATACGCTTTGCTGCGCCAGGATTAACAAACAACTCTGTATTCATGACACCTTGAACCGGAATATCAGCAGGTGATTGGCCTTGAAGAATCTGCACAACGATCTTGCCTGTCTGTCGGCCCACTTCATAGTAGTTAAACCCTAAGGCCGCGATGGCGCCACGAGCGACACTATCGGTGTCGCCGGCAAAAACAGGAATGTCTGCTTGCTCAGAAATTTTGATGATACCTTCTATAGCAGAGATGACTGTGTTGTCTGTAGGGAGGTAAATTGCATCAACCTTGCCGAGTAATGAGCGAGCTGCAGTTTGCACATCCGAGGACTTGGGGGAGACTGCTTCAATTACTTGAAGGTTCAGCTCTTCAGCATGTTGCTTGATTAGCTTGAGAAGTGAAACAGAATTAGCTTCTCCTGGGTTGTAGATAATACCGAGTTGCTTACTGGCAGGGAGGACCTCTTTAATCATCTCTAAATGCAGTTTTATCGGTGTTAGGTCCGACACGCCTGTAACGTTTTTGCTCGGTTGCTCCCAAGACTTCACCAGTTTGGCTGCAACAGGATCGGTCACTGCGCTAAAAACTATGTTGGTATTTCTGGCAGAGGCAACCGCAGCCTGGGCTGAAGGGGTGGCGATAGCTACAAATACGTCCGGCCTGTCGCCTGCAAATTTTTTGGCTATTTGGGCTGCAGTTGCCGGTGCGCCTTGTGCACTTTGGTAATCCCACTTAAGATTTTCTCCGTCTTTCCAGTCATGCTCGGCGAGGACATCCTTAACGCCCTTTCTCACTGCATCAAGGGCAGGGTGCTCAACAATCTGGGTGATTGCAACGTGCTTACTTTCTGGAGTGGCAAGCGTATTAAAGGATAGAAGGCTCGCTAGATATGATACTAGCAGTAGGTTGAATAGAGACTTGCGGGGCCAGGATAAGAAGTGTTTCATTAATTGCATCCATCAAATTATTGTCATGAAGCGATAAAAGTGGCTAAAGCTTCTTATTTTTTGCATGGTAATCAATCGTTAGCTTGCGGCCAAGCGATTCTGGGAGGATAATGCCTGTTTAGATTATGTACAGCTAAAGGCAACTATTCGAATAGGGGTAATATTATTCCGTCACAGCCCATGCTGAACATAGGATCAGGAATGTTAAGGTCAGGGTGACCGTTGTGGTATGGAACAATTTTGCTTTTATTAGTCTGGTTTGCGCTCTATTGAGTACAGCCAGTGCAGTACTTTGCTTATCGGCAAAACGCCAGGGAGGGTCGATTCTTTTTGGCCTAATCTGTACGCTCTTGGCTCTCTGGTCTTTTAGCTTGTTCGTTGGAATGTCTACCAACGAGCCTTCACAAGCTTTGTTTTGGGCACGTTGTGCTAACTCAGTCGTGTTATTCCTTCCGGTCTTGTTGTTTCACTTTGTTGTAAGCTTTGTGGGTAAGCAACATGCCTACGAGCGTGTTTCTTTCTCATACTATCTTTTATCGCTTCTCTATTTGAGTTTGATATTTATCGCTCCAGAGCATTTTCTACACAGTCCCAGCTTTCGTTTTGATGCTTTCTGGTTCCCTGTAGGGGGGAACTTGTTCTATCCGTTTCCGGTATTTTTTGCCGGGATTATTGGGCATACTCTATATGTCCTACTGCAAGAGAGAGCCGAAACAACCCGCTCAGGTAAGTTAAAGTTAGACTATCTGATCATGACGATTGCCCTGGGTTTTTTAGGGGGTGGGATGACGCTTTCTCTTGAGTTTGATATCAATATACCGCCTTATGGCTTACTTTCAGTCGCCCTTATGGTGGTGATATCTACCTACGCAGTATTGAAACATGACCTACTTGAACTGCCCGAGACGCTGAGTTTTGTTATCACGCGTTTGATGATTTACATTTGCATCGTTGGTTTCGTGGTTTTAATGCTTAAAGGTGGCATCTTTATAGATCAAGCGTATTTGAGTGTTTCTCAGACTGTATTTCTGGTTCTTATCACCATCTGTTCCTGTGAATTTTATGCAGCGATGAAATCTCGCTTACAAGCGTTTTCAGATAAAGTCCTGGTTCGTCAGAAACTTGATGCTGAGCGGCACTTTCGAGACCTAATGTATCAGCTAGATCAATCTGATGACTTTGAGTCGATGTTGCCAATTCTTCGGCAGTTTTTTGAGCAACAAAGCTATATCCATCACTATGCATGGTATTTGGATAGGGTTCTATTGGAGCGAACTTTATCCAGGAAAGAGTTGGAGCGCTTTGATGCGAATGACCTGAGCGCTGAGAGAAACTATCAACGCATACTATTTAGCGGCAGTGATGGACGCCGCCATGATCGTTTACCCTCTTCTATAAACGTGCACCTGCAGGGTGAGGCTGAGGAAAGAACGCTTAACGCCCAAATGGTTGAAATTATGTCAACTGAGCAGCTCGATGCTGCCTATGATTGGGTCGAAATGGTGCCGGGACGCGAGATGCTGGGTTTGCCTGTTGTTGCAAATAGTGACTTTAGGGGAATGCTCTTAGTCGTCGTCAGTAAATCTGACATGCGTTTGAAAGATCAGTCGAGGTTACAGGCTTTGTCGTCTAAATTGGGTCGACTCATTGAGCGTGTAGAGTTTTTTCGCCGTCAGGCTTTCCAGGAGCAGCGCTTCTTATTTCAAAAAATGCAGAGTTTGCAGTCTTTGGCCGGTAATATCGCCAATGACATGAGAGGGCCTTTAGATCAATTACATGCCTTTGTTGAACATGCTGCATTGGTACGAGCGGAGCTAAAAGATGAGAGATATTTAGATAGTCCCTATAGCCAAGCTCATGTGGCTATCGCGCGAAGTGCTCAGGTGATCGACATGAGTCTAGGTCTGGTGAAGGATGAACCCATCGATGTAAGTACCTTCAAGGTGCTTTCAATTCAGAGTGTAGTAACGAAGAGTTTGGCAGAGTATGTGTTTATGCCAGGAGAGCGAGAGAGAATACGAACAGACTTACGCCAAGACTTCTTGTTCAAAGGTGATGAATGGTTATTGATTTATGCTTTGTTTAACATACTAAAAACGGCCATCAATCACTCTGTCGTGGCTAAAGGCGAAGAGATCACTATTGATAGTCGGGTTGAGGGTGGCCGTAATGTATTATTATTGCGTTATAAAGAAGGTGTTCAGCGTTCTCAGCTAGAAGGTTTAAGAGTTGTGGATGAAGATTCATCTAACCTTGATCTGGCGACCGTCTATTATCGACGGGTCATGAGCGCTTTAGGGGGGGCGATAAGTTATTCCACTGACTCGGAGCAATGCACCGAAATTCTATTGGTTTTCCCCTGTTTAAGAACGGGAGGCGGTGATAGTGAATCGATTCTGGATGAGCTGAGCGTTGCTCCTTAGCACTCTATATCTCTGCGTTTTCTTGAACTAAGACAATCAGCTTTTTGGGTCCATGAGCGCCATAGGCTAGTGTTTGTTGTATATCTGCTGTTTTCGACGGGCTGGAAATAAACAAAACATTGCTTGGCATTTTCTCGCATTGACCCCAAGGTTCATCATTGAGCAAACTTGATAAATCCGGGTAGATTTGATCCTCTTGTAGTAGCACTAGATGTATTGGTGGCACAAGCGACATCATTCTAGGTTCGTCTTTATTTGGCAGCAGCAATAAGGTTCCGGTTTCGGCTATTGCTCCCTGTGCAAGGGTGATGCCGATATCGATGTTATGGAATAAGGTTTCCCGAAGGGTTTCATAAGCTTGTGAGTAGCGTGTAATGCTGATGTTATTATTATGAAGGCGCAGAGCTTGTTCAATTTCGCTTTGGTATGCAAGATTATTCCCTAATAAGCAGTGCTTGGCTTTTTCTCTTTCCATGATGTCAGTAAGTGTTGTTTTCCACTTAAACGCGCTAACTCGATGTACTTCTGCGTGATTTTCTTCTAGTTTTGAGATCAGCTGCCTAAGCAAATCTTCAGCTTGAACAATACCACTACGACTTCTATGGGAGCTAGGCAAACCCTCGCGTTCTGGTGCTTTAAAACCCTTGGAGCGTTTTAGGCGTGAGAGTATGTTCAGTTTAGCTTGGTTCATTGGCGTGGCTCCTTGCTTTGTCCATCAAATTTTTGATGGCTATGCTTTAGCCTCTCGTGAAGGGTACGTGCACTTGGGCGAGCCGGTGTTCGGGTATTGCGCCATGCTTTTGGGTAGCAAGTGCTGATGAAAGGTAAGGCGCCCATGAGCTTGGTGACTAGGCGATAGAGTTTGGGGTGGGTATGGATCACTTTCCACAAACGCCAGATCCACGATTCTACCTTTAGCGTCGAGCCAGTAGCTTGTTGTTTGTTTCTCAAACTACGGATAAGTTGAGGCAGTTTAATATCTACTGGGCAGGCTTCCCCGCAGGCGCCATTAAGGGAGCAGGCATTTAGAAGCTCCCCATGACTTGCCATACCCTTAAGTTGAGGCATAACAACCTGCCCAATAGGGCCGGGGTAGGTTGTGCCGTAAGCATGTCCGCCTATTTTGGTATAGACCGGGCAGTGATTCATGCATGCACCACAGCGAATACAAGCGAGAGTGGTTTTCAGCTCCGGATCTTGTTGGATGAGTGAGCGGCCATTGTCGAGAATAATTAAGTGAACTTCCTCGGGGCCGTCAAGTTCTCCTGCTTGACGCGGGCTGCTAATCAAGTTGAGGTAGCTGGTGATATGTTGGCCGGTTGCGGAACGAGTGAGAAGGCGTTGTAGTGTTGGTAGTTCTCTCAGGCTTGGAATAACTTTTTCCAGGCCCATAATTGCAATGTGCACCGGAGGAGCTGTGGTAGATAAGCGTCCATTACCCTCGTTTTCTACCAGGCAAAGCGTACCTGACTCGGCAGCAGCAAAGTTGACGCCCGAAATGCCAATGTCTGCTTTTTCAAATTTATCCCTGAGGATTCTTCTACCCAGACCAATCATGCCATCAACGTCGTTCGGGTCGCATTTCAACTTGAGCTTCTTTTCAAATAGTTGAGCAATTTCCTGTTTGTTTTTGTGGATGGCGGGCATGATGATATGAGACGGTGTTTCATCGGCAATCTGCACAATGTACTCCCCCATATCCGATTCAATGGCTTCAATATTATGGCTCTGGAGGAAATTGTTCAATTCGATTTCTTCGCTCGCCATCGACTTTCCTTTGATAACAAGTTTGGCTTTGCGACGTTGTGCTATGTCGAGAACAATTTGGTTAGCTTCGATCCCGGTTTCTGCCCAATGTACCTGAATGCCGTTATTGCTACATTGTTGTTCTAGTTGCTCTAGCAGTTCAGGTAAACGCTCGACGACGTTCTGTCTTATTGCTGCACCTTGTTCTCTAAGGGTTTGCCATTCCTCTTCATCACTGAAGGCTTGTTTGCGTTTATTGCGTAGAAAGTCCATGGCGCCGCGGAAGTTGGAGCGTAGCTGCGTATCTTCTAGTGCGCTTTTTATGCGAGTGGCGAAGTTTGAGTGCGCGTCGTCAGTCATGTTGTATTCCAAAACGCTGAGCAATAAATCTCGCGATATGGGTGCAAGGACGCTTGTCGCCTGAATGCTTGATATGTCCGCTAATATTCAAAAGGCAGCCACAATCACCGCTTAATATAGACTGAGGATTTGGTGATAGTAAGTGCTCACATTTGTCTGCTGTCATGGCGGCAGAAATCTCAGGAGACTTGATAGCAAAGGTTCCCCCAAATCCGCAGCACTCCTGCTCTAGTGTTGGTAAGGATACCTCGACGCCATCTAGCTTTCTTAGAATTGATAGCCATGGTTCTGCGACTTCCATCTCCCTAAGGGCGCTACAGGATCGGTGAAGACTGATATGAGTGTGGGAGCTGTCGCTTTGCTTATTGTATGGGAGGATGGGCTCTAGAAACTCGATAAGCTCGTAGGTTCTCGAGCTCAGCTCTATTGCTTGTTTATGCTCTGTGGAACCCGTGTCGAAGAGAGTCGGGTAGTGATGCTTGATCATGGCCGCACAAGAGGCTGAAGGTACGATAACAGGTAACTTTTTGTCGGAAAAAACCTGAATGGTGTGCCAGGCGACATCTTTGGCTGGGCTTGCTTCACCCGAATTATAGGGAGGCTGTCCGCAGCAGGTTTGCGCTTGAGGAAATACTATTTGATAATTACATAGTTCAAGCAGAGCAATCGCATCCATACCTGATTCCGGGTAAAAGGAATCTATTAGGCAAGTTCCAAAGAGGTAGGCCTGTTTACTCTGCATGAGATTTTTTCGAAGTACCGTTAAGGATATGGAGGTCGATCAGGCCAATTTCATCCCAGTCGCTGTTTTTAGCAACCTCAAAGCCGTTTTCAACAAAAATATACTTGAGAAGCTTTTCCCCTTCGTCATCTTTAATCATATTCACAAACGCCCGCTTTAACTTGGTGAGCGAGAAAAAATCGACGCGAGGGTGTGCGATAAGAGGGTAGGGAGAAAACCCGGGGCTGTCCCAGAGCATTCTCAGGCGACTACGTATTTCAGGGGGGAGTGCTCTAAAGCTCTCATCAGTTCCGCCACCGGCGATGTAATCCCCATTAGCGACGCCTTTGTAGACCTCTGACTGACTAGATAAAAACTGGGGGATGATATCGAAGTTAAGTTTATTCAGGCTTTCTCTCGGCACTACGCTGGCGGCAAAATCTAGCAAGCCAGGAAACGCAATGGTTGCATTTCTTAGTTCTGCCAAGGTCTTAATTGGTCCAGTTTTCTTAACGAATATTAGCCCTCTGATTGGCTGTGACTTGCGTTTGACCTGGGCCTGGTAGCCCGGAAACTCTTTAAATGCATGAAACTGCAAAGGGGTAGTGTAGGCAAGGTCGTAATGCCCTTTGGCCAGTTTTAATTCAAAATCGAGTTGGCTGCTGGCAGCTTCATATTTAAGTTCAATTCCCGAGGCTTGTTCCAAAAAAGAAATTACGTTTTGCCATGCTACTGTTTTAGTAGGAAGAGAGCTGCTTGATGTTGCATAGCTGAGTTGTTGGTCTAGCTTCTTTTGTTTCACCGCAAACTTGCTTTTTTTCTTAACGATCTGTTTTTCAAGAGCTTCCAGTTCGGCAACGGGTTTGGGGAACGAGGGCGCAACGCCGACAATTAAAGGTTTGGCATGTAAGGCTGAACTTAATGAAAAGGACAGTATAAATAATAGGCTTGAAACCACGGCTATTGCTGAGCACGAAAAGCCTGCTTTCGACTTTTTCAGAGCGCTGGGCACTATTGAATTGTCATGAGTTTGGGGGTGGGGGCGATACACGAATTAGCTCCATTTTTTGGCTTATGTTTATGATAAAAGACAATGTCAGCCTCTGCCAGGCCAGGTACTATAAATTTAATTTAGCTATGAGGCCTTTGCAGAAGAGATATTAGCTGTGATTGAACGCACATTTAGTTTGAGTGAAACCTCGCTTTCTGGTAATCTGGCGCCCCATCTTGAGATGAAAATCTCCCCCTTCTACATAAATATTTGAGTTAACTGAACTTTGCGTGGCGCAAGGTATGGAAAGCTCTTTGTCTGAGATATTGACGGGATTTGCATGACACGTTTTATTTTCGTGACAGGTGGTGTTGTATCCTCCTTAGGGAAAGGCATCGCTTCAGCTTCATTGGCTGCTATTTTAGAAGCTCGAGGGCTGAAAGTAACAATGCTTAAACTGGACCCATATATAAATGTGGATCCAGGCACGATGAGTCCTTTTCAGCACGGTGAAGTATTTGTTACCGAAGACGGTGCCGAAACTGATTTGGATTTGGGGCATTATGAGCGCTTTATTCGAACCACGATGTCCAAGCGAAATAACTTTACGAGTGGTCGAGTCTATGAAGACGTCATTCGCAAAGAGCGACGTGGCGATTATCTAGGTGGAACAGTCCAGGTAATTCCTCATATCACTGATGAAATCAAACGCCGCATCGTTGAAGGTGCTAACGGCTATGATGTCGCCTTGGTTGAAATTGGCGGCACAGTTGGGGATATCGAGTCGCAACCCTTTTTGGAAGCAGTGCGACAGTTAAAGATTGAAGTGGGCTCCCAGCGTGCGCTGTTTATGCACTTAACTCTAGTGCCTTATATTGCAACCGCAGGTGAGACCAAAACCAAGCCGACCCAGCATTCCGTAAAAGAAATGCGCTCTATCGGTATTCAGCCCGATATTCTGGTTTGTCGCTCTGATCACGAGATTGATGCATCATCTCGCCGCAAGATTGCTTTGTTTACCAACGTAGAAGAGCGCGCCGTTATCCCATTACAGGATGCAAACAGCATTTACCTGATTCCACGTATGCTGAATGAACATGGTTTGGATCAAATTGTCGTAGAACGATTTGGTCTGGAGTGTGATGAGGCCGATCTAACAGAGTGGGATTCAGTGGTTGAAGCTGAATCCAGTCCGGAAAACGAAGTAACCATTGCCATGGTAGGCAAGTACATGGAATTACTTGACGCTTATAAGTCTCTAATCGAGGCGCTTAAGCATGCAGGAATTCGTACGCGCACCAAGGTTAATATTGAGTATATTGATTCCGAGAGAATTATAGATGAAGGTACTGCCGTTCTAGAGTCAGTGGACGCAATTCTAGTGCCCGGTGGTTTTGGTAATCGTGGTGTTGAAGGTAAAATTCAGACAGTTAAGTTTGCGCGTGAAAACAAGGTTCCATATTTAGGTATTTGTTTAGGTATGCAGGTTGCTGTCATTGAATATGCTCGTCATGTCGCTGGTTTGGCTGATGCGCATAGTACTGAATTTGATAAAGGCTGCGAAAACCCGGTAGTAGGTTTGATCACTGAATGGAAAGATGCCAGCGGAGCTGTAGAGCAACGTGATGCGGGTTCAGACTTGGGCGGAACCATGCGCTTAGGTGCTCAGGAGTGTAATCTGGTTCAGGGTTCTAAGGCTTTCGAAAGTTATGGCAAGCCAGTGATCATTGAACGTCATCGTCACCGTTATGAAGTGAATAATAATATTCTGCCGCAATTAGAAGAGGCCGGTTTGATTGTTTCTGGTCGTTCAGCAGATAACTCATTAGTTGAAGTCGTTGAAGCACCGGATCATCCATGGTTTGTTGCCTGTCAGTTCCATCCGGAATTTACTTCAACGCCGCGAGACGGTCATGGTTTGTTTGAAGGTTTCATTTCTGCCGCATTCACAAATAAGTCTTCGTAAATAGAAGGGTATATAGATGAGTCAAAAAGTCATACAGGTCGGTGATGTAAAAATTTCTAATGATTTGCCATTTGTTTTGTTCGGCGGCATGAATGTATTAGAGTCCCGGGATCTTGCGATGCAGATTGCCGAGAAATATGTCGAGGTAACGACCAAGCTTGATATTCCTTATGTATTTAAAGCGTCTTTCGACAAAGCGAATCGCTCCTCTATTAACTCTTTTCGAGGCCCCGGCTTGGAAGAAGGCTTGCGTATTTTTGAAGAGGTAAAGAAAACCTTTAATGTGCCGGTCATTACCGATGTGCACGAGCCTGAGCAAGCAGCTCCGGTTGCTGAAGTTTGTGACATTATCCAATTGCCAGCTTTCTTGTCCCGTCAGACAGACCTGGTGGCAGCGATGGCCAAGACAAATGCCGTTATTAATATCAAGAAAGCCCAGTTCCTTGCGCCTCAGGAAATGAAACATATTTTGACCAAGTGTGAAGAGGCCGGCAATGACCAGTTAATTCTCTGCGAGCGTGGTAGCAGTTTTGGTTACAATAACCTGGTTGTCGATATGTTGGCATTTGGTGTAATGAAGAGCTTTGAGTACCCGGTTTTCTTTGACGTGACGCATTCTTTGCAGCAGCCCGGTGGTCGTGCAGATTCTGCTGGTGGTCGACGTGAAGCTGTAACTGACTTAGCGCTTGCGGGTATGTCGCAGGGTATTGCTGGTTTGTTTTTAGAAGCTCATCCTGACCCTGAAAATGCTAAGTGTGATGGCCCGTGTGCTTTAAGGTTGTCGCAGCTTGAACCCTTCCTTGCTAGAGTTAAGGCAATCGATGAGCTAGTTAAGCAATTTAAGCCTTTAGATACGGCTTAAAATATAGCGTTTATGATTTTGAATTTTGGCGTTGTTGAAGGAAAGACAGGGCCTGAAGTTATTATTTTTGGAGAAGTGTAATGACAACGATTATTGATATCAAAGGCCGTGAGGTCATGGATTCTCGTGGTAACCCTACTGTTGAAGCGGATGTGATTCTAGAGTCTGGTGTGGTGGGTACAGCTTGCGCTCCTTCTGGTGCGTCAACAGGCTCTCGTGAAGCCTTGGAGCTTAGAGACGGTGATAAGAGTCGTTATTTAGGTAAAGGTGTTTTAAAGGCTGTTGCCGGCATTAATGAAGAGATCAAGGCTGCGTTATTAGGTAAGGATGTTACCGATCAACGAGCTTTAGACCAAATTATGTTGGATCTGGACGGTACTGAGAATAAAGCTAAGCTGGGTGCTAATGCAATTTTGGCGGTTTCTTTGGCAGCAGCGAAAGCAGCAGCACAAGAAAAAGGCGTTGAGCTTTATGAGCATATTGCTGATCTAAACGGTACTTCTGGTCAGTACTCTATGCCTGTGCCAATGATGAATATCATCAATGGTGGTGAGCACGCAGACAACAATGTTGATATCCAAGAGTTTATGGTTCAGCCAGTTTCTGCTCCTACTTTTGCCGAAGCACTGCGTGCGGGCGCTGAAATATTCCATGGTTTGAAGAAGGTATTAAGTGAGCAAGGTCTAAATACCGCTGTGGGTGATGAGGGCGGTTTTGCGCCTGACTTGGCTTCTAATGCCGATGCATTGGCGGCAATCAAGGTTGCTGTAGCGAATGCAGGATACGAGCTAGGTAAAGACATTACGCTAGCCTTAGACTGTGCATCAACTGAGTTCTATGTTGATGGTAAATACGACATGAAAGGCGAAGGTAAGGCTTTCAGCCCTGAGCAGTTCTCTGATTATTTGGCTGAGCTTTGCGACCAGTATCCAATCGTTTCTATTGAAGACGGTCAGGACGAGTCGGATTGGGATGGGTGGAAGTATCAAACTGAAAAGTTGGGCGACAAAGTTCAATTGGTTGGTGATGACTTGTTTGTGACCAATACCAAGATTCTTTCTGAAGGTATCGAAAAAGATATTGCTAACTCGATTCTGATTAAATTCAACCAGATTGGTAGCCTGAGCGAAACCTTAGATGCGATTAAGATGGCTAAAGATGCAGGCTATACCGCAGTTATCTCACATCGTTCTGGTGAAACAGAAGACACAACAATTGCTGATTTGGCGGTTGGTACCTGTGCCGGCCAAATAAAGACTGGTTCACTTTGTCGTTCTGATCGTGTTGCTAAGTATAACCGCTTATTGAGAATTGAAGAGCAGTTGGGAAGCAAGGCGCCTTATAAGGGTAGAAGTGAGATCAAAGGACAGTAATTTCTGGCCTTGATTGAATGAAAAGCACTGTGCGTTGAACGTTCAGTGCTTTTTTGTCTTTAGGCAAAACAAGCCTTATCTTAAATTATGCTAATCTTCAGAATTCTTTTCGCTAAAAGCCAATTTCTGAACTAGAGTAAATTTATTCCAATATATGTTTGTTTATCCGTTTTTATGTAGCGGGGCTTTCTTGTCTCTACGCTGTGGTAGCGGGAAGAAATATCGTTTTTGCTTGTCTATGTGTCTTGTCAGCGTATGGCAATCTTTAAGTAATAATGTGACTAGTGTGAAGTTAAAGGTGTAGTGAAGTTGTCCTTATGAAAGTGCTCTGGAGTATAATGGTCATTGTTATTCTTGGTTTGCAGTACCGCTTGTGGTTTGGCAGTGGTAGCTTTGCAGAAGTTTCGCATTTGCGCGAAAAAGTGGCTTTGCAGCAGGCGGCGAATGACACCTTAAGTGAGCGCAATGCTCAGCTGAATGCTGAGGTGCTAGACCTTAAAAATGGCTATGATGCGATTGAAGAACGTGCTCGTTTCAGTTTGGGCATGATAGGGCGAGACGAAACCTTTTACATGGTAGTGGCTTCGAAACTATAATGGCCCATTGCAAGCGCCTGCCATGACCAAGAGCGGGTCATAGGTTTTTATTTATCACTTTGTGCCCCAACTATGTCGGTTTCAAGCCCCAGTCCTTCGTTTACCTCCTCACCCCTCTCAGGCTTAGACTCTGCTAAGCAAGCACTACCTCGGTTTTGGGTCATTATTCCGGCAGCGGGTGTTGGCAGCAGAATGCAAAGTGACATCCCTAAACAATATCTTCAGCTTGGTTCAAGCAGTGTTCTTTATCTGAGTGCCAAAGCCTTCCTTGACCACCCTCGCTTTACTCAGGTGCATATAGGTATTTCCGAGGCTGATGACTATTTTGATAGCGATAGTTTGGCTCAAGATGCTCGAGTGATTCAGTATAAGGGTGGTAGTGAACGCTTCAATACTGTTTTAAATGGTCTTGATGCTTTGGTAGGTATTGCCGATGAGCAAGATTGGGTGTGGGTGCATGACGCTGCGCGGCCCTGTTTAAGTCGAGAAGATATAGATAACTTGATTGAACATGTTGACGCCTGGGACGGTTCAGAGGGCGGTGCTATTCTGGCGTCTCGCGTTGTTGATACGATTAAGGTATCACAAGATGGAAGGGCGATTGAGGGTACTTCGGATCGGGACAAACTTTGGCGAGCATTTACACCACAAGTCTTTCGTTTTGCCGAGCTGCGCCATGCCCTAAGTGAATGTCAGCGGCTTGGGCTGACGGTGACCGATGAGTCGTCAGCAATAGAGCATATGGGTGGGGCGCCCTGCCTAGTTGAAGGCTCAGATGACAATATCAAAATTACGCGGCCGCACGATTTACGTTTGGCTGCAGATACCTTGGCTGCGCGGACGCAGCTGGGACGAGGTGAAAAAATGAATAGCTTTCCGAGAATCGGGAACGGTTATGACGTGCACGCATTTTGCGAGGGTGAAGAAATTATCCTGGGAGGCGTCAAAATTCCCCATCACAAATCTTTTATTGCGCATTCCGACGGGGATGTGCTGATTCACGCGATTATGGATGCAATGTTAGGTGCTTTGGCCTTAGGTGATATCGGTAAGCACTTTCCTGATACTGATGAAAAGTGGAAAGGGGCAAATAGTCGAGAACTGTTGTCTGCAGTAAACCACTTGATTTCAGAAAAAGGTTTTGTAGTTTCCAATATCGATAGCGTTATTATTGCTCAAGCTCCTAAGATGGCGCCGCATATAGGAAAGATGCAGGAAAATATTGCTCAGGACTTACAGGTTTCTCCTGAGCTGGTGAGTGTTAAAGCAACGACTACAGAGCGCCTTGGTTTTGCAGGGCGTGAGGAAGGAGTTGCTTGTCAGGCAAGTGTATTGTTAGTGCCTAAACCTAGCTGCGAAAGTGAAAGGAGAAGCGTGTGAGTGAAGTAAGGTCATTACCAGAATCACAGTTCAATCTGGTTTTTCCATGTATCGCTGACTTACCGCGGCCTGCCGGTGTCATTAAGACAAAAGAAGAAGACTTCTTTGTTGAAGAGGTCATGAATCCTGAGCTAAGTGGTGAGGGGGAGCACGTTTGGTTATGGCTGGAAAAAAATGGTCAGAATACTGAGTATGTGGCGGGTCAGTTAGCGCGTTTCTCCCACGTCAAAAAAGTGGATGTCGGGCTGTCAGGTTTAAAGGATCGTTGGGCGCTTACCCGGCAATGGTTTAGTGTTTATTTAGGGAATAAGCCTGAGCCTAATTGGAACGAATTTGAATGTGAAGGCGTAAAAGTACTCAGTTATCAACGGCATAATAAGAAGTTAAGACGCGGCGAGCATAGTGCCAACTTCTTTAGGTTGGTGGTGAGAAATATTGACAATATGGCTAATGTGGAAGCTCTTTTGCTACAAGTCAGAGATAAAGGTTTTCCAAATTACTTCGGTCCTCAACGATTCGGCTTTGACGGTGCGAATCTGGATCGTGGCGTACAATATTTTGAAGGTAAGATTAAAGCATCTAAAAGCCAGCGTTCTTTCTATTTATCGGCAGCTCGTTCGTACTTATACAACTTGAATCTAGCAAGCTTGATAGAAAGTGGGGATGACTTGAGCGCTGATCTAAGCGGCCCACTATACGGAGACGAAACGCCAGGAAGTAACGAACTGACTGAGCCAGAGAAAGAAATTCTAGAGGCGCACCCTGCCTTTAAAAAAGGAATACATCAAAATCGATTGCGTTTAGAGCGGAGGCCATACCTTGTTGTCCCTGAGGCGATGTCTTGGTCAATGGGAGAGGCTGAGCTTGAACTAGAGTTTCAATTACCTACGGGAGTCTTTGCTACTTCATTGCTTGCCGAAGTGTTTAACTTGTCTCAAGGCTTGGGAGAGGGTAATCAAGGCATGCGGAGCACACGATGAGTTTACTGATATCCAATGATGACGGTATTAATGCTGAAGGTATACAGGTACTCTCGGAGGTTCTATCTTCCAAGTTCGAGGTGAAGGTGGTTGCACCGGATCGTGATCATAGTGGCGCAAGCAGTTCACTGACTTTGAGTCGCCCTTTGCGTGTAATGGAAACTGCAAATGGCCATTACTGTATTGATGGTACGCCGACCGATAGTGTTCACCTAGGGGTCTCATCACTTTTTGATCTTGACTTTGAGCGTGTGGTCTCAGGTATTAACTCTCATGAAAACCTTGGCGATGACGTGTTATATTCGGGGACAGTCGCTGCAGCGATTGAAGGGCGGTTTTTAAAGCAGCCCGCTATCGCTGTTTCCCTAGTGAACCAGGGTCAGTTTCATTATCAAACTGCAGCAAAAGTGGTACTCGATTTATTGGTTCGCTCTAAAGATTTGGAAGTGCCTGAAAGAACCATTTTGAATGTCAATGTGCCGGATGTGCCTTATGAGCAGCTTAAGGGAATTAAAGTCACGCGTTTGGGGCATCGGGCAAAAGGGCTTCCCCCAGAGGAAGTGTCAGACCCACGAGGTCGACAGCGATATTGGATATCGCTTGCAGGCGAGGGAGACGATGCCGGAGAAGGTACAGATTTTGACGCGGTAAAGAACGGTTATGTTTCAGTAACGCCGCTTCAAGTTGATATGACTCGTCATGAGCTGATATCACAAGTAAAAGATTGTTTAGAGGATTGAATATCGTGAGTCAGACACTTGATCTCGAAGGAATAGGAATGACCTCGCGCCGTACCCGGATGCGACTCATTCAGCGGCTCAGGGATGAGGGGATTACCAACGAGGATGTATTGGCAGTCATGCTGGATACGCCGCGGCATATATTCCTCGATGAGGCGCTATCTCATCGGGCTTATGAAGATACAGCTTTACCGATTGGGCACAACCAAACTATTTCCCAACCTTATATTGTTGCGAGAATGACTGAGTTGTTGCTGCAAACGGCGCCGCGTAGAGTTCTTGAACTTGGCACCGGCTCTGGGTATCAGGCGGCGGTCTTGGCTCAGTTGGTGGGTGAGGTCTATAGTGTTGAGAGAATTAATCCTCTGTTAGAAAAAGCGGTTCAACGCTTTAAGCTGCTAGGCTTGAATAATATCAGTACTCGTCATGCCGATGGCGGGATAGGCTGGCCGGAGCGTGGTTTGTATGACGCAGTGATTATGACGGCGGCGCCCACAGAAATTCCATTGGAGCTGGTTCGTCAGTTAAAAGAGGGCGGGCGGATGATTTTGCCTTTGGGAGATGCTCAACAAAGCTTAACTATTGTCACAAGAAAAGGCTCAAGTTATGAACAAAAGATAATTGAGCCTGCGATGTTCGTACCCTTTCTTCCAGGAACGATTCGCTAATAAATTTAAGATACAAAACGGCACCATAAAGAGGTAGATGTGAAAATAGATGGATGGGTTTTTATAAAGGGAGTGTTGATGGGTGCCGCTGATATTGTGCCGGGTGTTAGTGGTGGCACTATTGCTTTTATTACGGGTATTTATGAGCGCCTGCTACAAGCCTTAAATTCAATTCTTCCTACTTTGTTACTAGCATTAAAAAATAGAAGCTTAAAAGGAGTCTGGGAAAAGGCAGACGCCAGTTTTCTTCTTACTCTGTTTGTTGGCATTGTGACAAGCGCAATATCCTTGGCGAAGGTGATTACTTTTCTGCTGGCTAACTTTCCTATTCCTCTTTGGGCCGGCTTTTTTGGTCTCATCTTGGCGTCTGTATACATAGTGGGTCGTGAAGTAAGGGAGTGGAGCGTTGGCTTGGTTATCGCAATGCTATTGGGAGCCGTATTTGCCTGGGGCTTAACCTCAATGTCTCCAGCGAGTATTGATCAAACACTCTTTAACGCCTTTCTATCGGGTGTGCTTGCGATTTGCGCTATGGTGCTACCAGGTATCTCCGGAAGCTTTATCTTACTGATTCTGGGCACCTATGCTTATATTCTTGGGGCGGTGAAGGACTTTGATCTCGCCGTATTAAGTGTCTTTGTGCTGGGGTGTGGTATTGGTATTTTGTCCATTGCCAAACTACTTGTTTGGACATTTTCACGTTATAGAAAACTGACTTTGGCTGTTTTAACAGGCTTTATGATTGGTGCCTTGAACAAGGTTTGGCCTTGGAAGCAGGTTTTAAGCTATCGCGAAAACCGTCATGGTGAATTAGTACCTTTGTTAGAGGCTAATATTTCTCCGGATAAGTATGTAGCCTTAACGCAAGAGTCTTCCTATCTAGTGCTTGCAGTGATTTGTGCCATTGGTTCAGCTTTAATTGTATTGCTGCTTTCCCGCTTGGGCGCAAATAATGAGAAAGAGAACACAAAAAGTGTGTGATCTGTTTTAATAAGAGTGTTTCTTAGGGTAACACTGGTGTATTTTGCGGTAACGTTTAATTTGCTTATATTCTGAGCGAATAAGATAGAAGATGAATGACTTAGCTAAGTAACTTAA
>NZ_LWEY01000778.1:0-711 GCF_001634935.1 Oleiphilus sp. HI0043
AAGACCAGGTCATTGAACGCATACGCGAGTATATTGAGATGAGTTTGTCTGGCGAAGCAACGATGAAAGCCCAGGAAATAGCAGACAATTATCTGCTTTATAAAGGCAACCTGAGTACAGAGCAATTTGCCATGAACACAGACTTCAGTCAGCAGGAAAACCTGACAATGCTGCGCTCTGCGCTTGATGATAAAAAAAACACACGTCGACAATACCTCGGTAAAGAACTAAGTGAAGCCTTGTTCGGTCACGAAGAACGTTATGATGACTATTCTTATCAGCGCTTACTGATCAACAGCGACAGTTCACTAAGCGAGCAGGAAAAAGATCAGCTGATGGCTCAGGCCGAAAGCCAACTGCCCAGTAAGATGGCTCAAGGCATGCGCTATAAGCGCGAAGAAAAAAAGCTCACCGCACAAATAAACAGGCTTAAGAATCAGTCTGACACGGCTGAAGAAATCTTCGATTTAAGAGCTAATTTCTATGGAGAAAAGATCGCACAAAGAATGGCCTACCTAGAATCCAATACGCCACAGTGGCAAGCTCGCCTAACAGAATTCTACCAACAACGGCAAGATATCCTAGACTCAAATGAATTAAGTGACGAAGCCAAAAAACTCGCCTTACAAGAAGCCAAAGATAATGCCTTCACCAGAAAAGAACAGATCAAGCTCGCCGTACAATCGATACGGGGAGCATAGAGAGCTTGTA
>NZ_LWEY01000779.1:0-737 GCF_001634935.1 Oleiphilus sp. HI0043
TTTATTTCTTGATGAAATTGGCGACATGCCGATGCCGCTTCAAGTTAAGCTATTACGCTTCCTTCAGGAAAGAGTGATTGAAAGAGTTGGCGGCGTTAAACCGATACCCGTAGATGTTCGAGTTGTTTGCGCAACCCACCAGAATGTCCAACAACTCATTGACCAAAACTTATTCAGAGAGGATCTCTATTATCGAGTGAGTGAAATTTCTCTCAATATCCCCCCCATCAGGGAGCGTGACGGTGATGCGATTATCATTGCACAAGCTTTGCTTAAAACTTTCGCTCAACAAATGAACCGTCCGACATTAGCATTTAACGAAGATGCGATGCGAGCAATAAAGAGCTATGAATGGCCAGGTAATGTTCGAGAAATTATTAACAAAGTAAAGCGGGCAGTCATCATGGCTGATGATAAGCTTGTCACGAGCTCAGACCTTGAGCTGTCAAATGATGCTTGTGCGACTGAAGAGGCGCTTAATCTTCGCCAAATAAGAGACGCAGCAGAAAAAACGGCAATCACACAAGCTATTCATGCCGCACAGAATAATATGGCGCAAGCAGCTAGACTACTCGGAATTACTAGGCCGACACTCTATAACCTGACGGAAAAGTTTGGAATTAATACCCACGAGCAATAGCCCTATTCGCTACACTCATAGGAGTAAGAAAAAAGCCTGCTTCATGCAGGCTTTTTCTCAAGGGTTACTGCTTGGCTCGAGCAGCGTTTAAATGCTC
>NZ_LWEY01000780.1:0-411 GCF_001634935.1 Oleiphilus sp. HI0043
TCCATTTCAGCGAATTCAGATTCAAGCTCGCCTGCGCGAATACCGTCTTCTTCACTCATTTCAGGCTTGGCGTAGATCGCATCACGCTCCGCTTTGATTGACCAAAGCTCTTCATGCCCCATGATAACGGTATCGACAACACTAAACTCTTCATAGGCGAACTGGTCCTGCTTTAGCTTACCAATTCGTTCATTAGGGTCTTTAGAGACATTCCCCGAGGTAGGCTCTAAGTCACCGCCCAATATTTTCATAAAGGTTGACTTACCGCAGCCATTGGCACCAATTAGGCCATAGCGGTTGCCCTCACCAAACTTAACTGAAACGTTTTCAAATAACGGCTTTGCGCCAAACTGCATTGTAATATTCGCGGTAACTAACAAGGTATTGCCTCAAGATCTGGGTCATGGTTCA
>NZ_LWEY01000781.1:0-721 GCF_001634935.1 Oleiphilus sp. HI0043
GCAAAGTGATTTCGGCGTCCAGTCTACTCAGCTTGGCTTTGAGTGGAAGGGCGCGATTAGTATTGATAGCCATGCCTTTGTAGGCAAGGCTGCTTTTAATAAGATGTTCGTAGATGATGGCGAACACAGTGTTAACAATGCTTCTTTAGGTGGTTTTTTAAACCTGTCCGGTTTTAACGAGCGAGACCTGAGCGGGCCGCATAAGGCCTTTATGGCATTGATTTATCAATACGACTTACGTGGAGGCTTTATTAGAAAAACAGGTTTGCCCTTATACGTAGGACTTAGCGCAGAAGCTGGGAATGTGTGGAGACAGGATGAGAAAGTCGACCTCGAAGAGCTTATTTATGGTGGTAGTATCTATCTAGGCACCGACACCATAATGGGCCCAGTTGCTTTGGGCTACGGTGCCAATGATCATGGTGCCAGCTCGGTATACTTTTACCTGGGTTACGAGCTGTAAGTTTGCCGCTAAGAGAAGTATTCCACTATCCAGGTATAGAGTAGGTCGACGCTTATATCTGCCAGCTTGATTTGCTGAAATGCATCATCAGGGTCCTTATCTCGGTAAGCGAACTGATACATAAGCTGTTCGGGCTGTTCATCATGCAGAATCAAGATGATTCGTTTACCACTTTTCAGACAATCAATTGTCATGACGTCGGCCGGAATCCCGTTAGCTCGCATATTTTTGCTGACACCGACAACCGGATTAATGTTG
>NZ_LWEY01000782.1:0-1209 GCF_001634935.1 Oleiphilus sp. HI0043
AGAGGGAAGCCTAATTCTTTACGACTATCAAAATATGCCTGGGCAACGGATCGTGCCAAGCCTCGAACACGCAGTATATAGCGCTGACGTTCAGTGACCGAGATCGCATGGCGGGCATCCAGCATGTTAAATGTGTGGGAAGCCTTAAGCACCAACTCATACGCTGGTAATGGCAAACCCTGGTCAATCATCTTCTGACTTTCAGCTTCACAGGTATCAAACTGTGCAAAAAGCGCATCAGTATTGGCGTGCTCAAAGTTGTAAGTCGACATTTCCACTTCGTTCTGGTGGAAAACATCGCCATAGGTCACATCACCATCTGGCCCATGCGCCCAGATTAAGTCATAAACGCTATCCACACCCTGAAGGTACATCGCGATACGTTCCAAACCGTAGGTAATTTCACCGGTTACCGGGTAACATTCGAGCCCGCCAACCTGTTGGAAGTAGGTGAACTGAGTTACCTCCATACCATTCAACCAGACTTCCCAACCCAAACCCCAGGCGCCTAGTGTAGGAGATTCCCAGTTATCCTCTACAAATCGAATATCGTGGACAGTGGTATCAATACCCATCGCCGCTAATGATTCAAGATAGAGTTCCTGAATATTCAGGGGTGAAGGCTTCATCACCACCTGGAATTGATAGTAATGCTGCAAACGGTTCGGGTTCTCGCCATAGCGACCATCTGTAGGTCGTCGACTTGGCTGAACATAGGCGGCATTCCAGGTCTCGGGCCCTATTGAGCGCAAGAAAGTAGCCGGGTGAAAAGTACCTGCTCCAACTTCCATATCAAGCGGCTGCAGGACTACACAGCCCTTACTCGCCCAGAAGTTTTGCAGGGCCAGAATCAGCCCCTGAAAAGTTTTAACGTCAGGCGCACCTGCACCGACTTCGTTTGCTTGGGTCTCGTTAGACACGATCGTACCACCAGATTCTTATAGAGTGAGAAACAAAAGAGCGGCATTATAACGTAAAACACGCCGCCTTGTAGCGAGATTAGCCCGACTATTGGTTGATATACTTCAAAATTTCAACTACTTGTTCCGGCGTTTCGGTCACCGCCATCGCTGCACCGTCAATTTCTTTCAAAGGATGCGTCAGTTCTGGCGCATGCATCACAATAATCGGCTTACCCTGACCAATCGCAATACCGGCGTCGAATGCTGCATTCCACTGCTTGTATTTTTCACCAAAACGCACCACAAC
>NZ_LWEY01000783.1:0-843 GCF_001634935.1 Oleiphilus sp. HI0043
AAAGCCAGTGACTACAAAAGCTCGTAAGTCAGTAGCTGGCTTTAAAGTTCGTGAAGGTTATCCGATCGGCTGTAAAGTTACTTTACGTGGCGAGCGTATGTGGGAATTTTTCGAGCGTTTAGTTGGTATCGCTATTCCGCGTATCCGCGACTTCCGAGGTCTAAACTCGAAGTCATTTGACGGACGTGGTAATTATTCAATGGGTGTTAAAGAGCAAATCATATTCCCAGAGATTGATTACGACAAAGTCGATAAGATTCGTGGTCTAGACATTACTATTACTACATCTGCTGCAACGGATGATGAGGGTCGAGCTTTGCTTCGCGCTTTCAACTTCCCGTTCAAAAAATAAGGGTAAGAAGCAATGGCTAAGATCTCAATGAAGCAGCGCGAACTAAAGCGCGAAAAAACAGTAGCCAAGTATGCTGAGAAGCGTGCGGAGCTAAAAGCAATTATCTCTAACCAAAATACTTCTGATGAAGATCGTTGGGAAGCTCAGAAACAATTGCAAAAGCTACCGCGTAACGCTAGTCCAAGCAGACTTAGAAATCGCTGTCAAGTGACAGGTCGACCACATGGCGTATACCGCAAGTTCAAACTTTCACGAATTAAATTGCGTGAACAGGGAATGAGTGGTAATGTGCCCGGCCTGAAAAAAGCAAGCTGGTAATACCAGTAAAGAAACGTTGGTAAGTACCATAACAAGCTGGTGGGGTTTCCTTCCGGCTTGTTTTTGATACTGCACAACTAAAAAGACTAGGAGTTCATACGATGAGTATGCAAGATACGCTTGCGGATATGTTCACACGTATTCGTAATGCACAGATGGCTGAGAAGCAATCT
>NZ_LWEY01000784.1:0-788 GCF_001634935.1 Oleiphilus sp. HI0043
TACCCGTGTCGGCAATCTATGGAACAAATCGAATTTATCGTATTGAGGAGGGACGGCTTCAATCGCTAAATATTGAAGTATTAGGAAAACAGCTTTTAAGTCTTAGCACGAATTCTGCAAATGAAGAGACTCTTCAAGACAGAGTCATTATTCGTAGTAAGCATCTAGGCGATGGCGATAAGGTCACAACAACCCAGCTCCCCAATGCAATTTCCGGTCTAAAAGTTAAAGAGCGTAGCTAAGAATGAGCATTGTAAATCACGAACAAAACCCAGGTGATCACCGCTCAGATTTAATTGGCCGCTTTGCTCAACATAAAGTAGCAGCCAACCTGCTCATGCTGATTATGCTGCTTGCAGGTGCGGTATCACTAATCAAACTTAACACTCAGTTCTTACCAAACTTCGAACCCGACTACGTCATCGTCCGCGTTACCTGGCCAGGTGCCAGTGCAGAAGATGTGGCCAAGTCGATTGTCACACCGCTAGAACAGCAGTTGCGCAATCTAGATTACGTGAAAGAAATGCGTTCGACGTCTTATCAAAGCGCTGGCGTCATCGTCCTGGAATATGATGAAGGCAGTGATATGGGCTTGGCCCTCGACCAAGTTAAAGAATACGTTGACCTGGTAAGAAACCTTCCCTCTGATTCTGAAACGCCCGAAGTATCAAAAGTTTCGTTAAATGAGGACGTTGCAACCATCATTCTTTCTTCGGATGGCACATTAGAAGAACTACGCCCACTTGCCTACCAGTATGAAAGAGAACTACTAGACAGAGGCGTTGCAA
>NZ_LWEY01000785.1:0-901 GCF_001634935.1 Oleiphilus sp. HI0043
GAGCAATAGATTAATTTAGACTGAAACTTTACCAAGGCCTCATAATCCAGACCTAGACGCGCCATAACACCTGGTCTGAATTGCTCAATCACAATATCAAACTCACTCACCAACTTATGAACGATCTCTTTTGCACTCTCATGCTTTAAATCAACAGCAATCGTTTTCTTATTGCGATTAACGCTGGCGTGCGAGGCAGAAACCTTACCTACCATTGGCGGCAAGAGCTTTAGTAGATCGGGTCGCGTAGGTGACTCTACTCTTACAACCTCTGCGCCCATATCTGCCAACAATTGCGTTGCATAAGGGCCCGGTAATAAGGTGGTAAAGTCGAGAATCTTAATTCCCTTGAGTGGTTGTGACATTACTTACCCCTACTTCCTTTAGACCATCGAGCGGCCGATAATCAACTTCATGATTTCATTTGTACCAGCATAGATCTTCTGAACACGCGCATCTGCGTAAGCGCGCGCAACCGGATACTCCCACATGTAGCCGTAACCACCATGTAGCTGTAAACATTCATCTATCACGTCACACTGAATCTCGGTAGTCAATAATTTAAGCTTCGCTGCGGTCACCACATCTAGTTGCTTATTAATATGCAGCTCTAAGCATTTATCGACAAATACACGCGCCATCGTCAAGGTTGCTGACATTTCGGCAAGCTTAAACTGGGTGTTCTGGAACGATGCTATTTCACGGCCGAAGGCTTTACGCTCTTTAACGTATGCGACTGTTTGCTCAAGAATCGACTCTGCACTAGCGATCGCGTTTAAGCCTACCGATAGCCGCTCTTGTGGTAGCTCCTGCATAAGGTAGATAAAGCCCATGCCTTCAGCACCTAGCACGTTTTCTTTTGGGACTTTTACATCCTGGAAGAATAGCTCTGACGTATCCT
>NZ_LWEY01000786.1:0-398 GCF_001634935.1 Oleiphilus sp. HI0043
ATCGTATGGAGGTTATCCGTATTCCGGGTTACACCGAAGATGAAAAGATCAATATCGCGCAAAAATACCTGATCCCGAAACAGATCAAAGATAATGGCCTGAAAAAAGGTGAGCTCGCTATTGCCGAAGATGCAATAAGAGATGTGATTCGTTATTACACCAAAGAAGCGGGTGTTCGAGGGCTGGAGCGAGAGCTTGCTAAAGTTTGTCGCAAGGTAGTGAAGGAAATTCTAGAGTCTAAAGAGGCTATTGAGATTACCGTAGATAGCAAAAATATCGATCAGTACTTAGGTGTGCGCAAATTTAGTTACGGCATGGCTGATGAAAAGGACCGGGTAGGGCAGGTTACTGGTCTGGCATGGACGCAGGTTGGCGGCGAGTTGTTGTCAATTGAATGT
>NZ_LWEY01000787.1:0-669 GCF_001634935.1 Oleiphilus sp. HI0043
TAAGACTACATCAAATTGTCCCTGATTATACATGACTTCTACTTGAAACTTGATTTGCTTGCCAATGAAGGTTTCCAAGTCAGCAACATTGTCAGACTCCTCATCGAGTAAGCGATCAATCACGTTTTGCGAAGCCATAACCAAATAGATATTTGCGTCATAAGCACGATTCACCCTGAGAATCTCACGCATAATTTCATAACAGACTGTTTCAGCGGTCTTTAACACACCAGTGCCATCACATACAGGGCAAGGCTCACACAAGGTTTGCCCCAAGCTTTCAGTGGTACGCTTACGTGTCATTTCAACCAGGCCAAGCTCTGAAACGCAACTTACCGTTGTACGTGCATGGTCTCGCTCAAGCATTTTCTCTAACATTCGTAGAACCTGGCGCTTATGTTCCTCATCCTCCATATCGATGAAGTCGAGAATGATAATCCCGCCAAGATTTCTTAAGCGCAATTGCCTACCAATGGTCCTTGCAGCTTCGAGATTGGTCTTGAATATGGTCTCTTCAAGATTACGATGCCCGACAAAACCGCCGGTATTCACATCAATCGTGGTCATAGCTTCGGTTTGATCAATGATTAGATAGCCACCAGACTTAAGTTGAACCTTTTTTCCCAGCGCCTTCTGAATTTCATCATCAACATTATATAAATCGAATAC
>NZ_LWEY01000788.1:0-595 GCF_001634935.1 Oleiphilus sp. HI0043
TATATCGTCGAGCTTCTTTATCTGCACCTTAATAGAGTCTGGCAGTTTGCTTAAGTCATTATAGAAGGCACTAATTGGGCATACTCGCTGCTCAGATAAGGCGTGCTTCATCGCGGCACTTAAATAACGTTCCAGCTTATTCCAATGATTTGCTGCACGTTGGTCGAAATAAGCAAGACCTTGGCTAAGCCAGTCATGCGTCCAATCACATAGGGCCAGACCGAGATCTTCTTTCTTAGGGAAGTGATGATGAACACTCGCCTTGGTAATGCCCAGTTCTCTGGATATATCTAAATAACTGAAGCCATCAAAGCCACGGTCCCGAAGCTTATCAGCAGAAAACTCGACAATACGTTGCTTGGTATTCATCAGGGAACCACTTCACTAAAATAGTTTGTTCAATTATTAAACATACCTTACCTACCTGAAGGTAGGTTGTCAAACCTATGCTAAAAAATTGAACATCAACCACCTCACGCAAGCCTGGCTTACCGGCCGGCACCCCGGATATGGGAGTTGACGTGAGTTAATCTAGATGCTATGTAGACTTGAATGAATGGCTAGAACAACTCAATATCACCAGAGCGATTATCGA